>CALCNB010000032.1 GCA_937897785.1 uncultured Cellvibrionales bacterium
GGGTTTATCCAAAATTCAAACCACTCCATTCCTGTCACATCATAGCTAAGGCTTTTTCCAAACCCACCAATAAAACCGGTTTGGCCGTTAGAGCCAAAATCAACTTTCAGTGAATGGCTACCGCCATAATCAGGCGCAACATCTCCTGTGTAACCATTGATATTTCCACCGCCAATGTCACTACCAAAAGCGAACCAAGCGTTAGATGATGGTGATCCATGATCCATATCGTCTATTAAAAGGCTGGTATAGTCAGGTGGAGGGGGAGGCATGATGGTATCAGCGGTCTGATAGACCCTGACATAATCAATGATGTATTCATTAGGAAATATTGTCCCTGGTTGTGGATTGCCGTCGAAATGTCCGCCCACGGCTAGATTCAGCAACAAATGGAATTTTTTGTCAAAGGGGGCTGGAAACGGACCATTAATGGAGTTCCAAGTGTTGACCGTGTGGTAGTGAATTTCAGTACCTGCATCGTCTTTAATGTACCAGCGAAATTCAGTGGGCGCCCATTCAACCGCATAAGTATAAAAATTATCGGATGCACTGGTGGGTGTTCGATAGGAACCGCCGGAATATTGGTTGTTTGGCCAATTGCCACCGAAGTGAATGGTGCCGAAAATGTTATCTGGGTCGCTACCCCTTGACTCCATGATGTCAATTTCACCTGAGGCGGCCCAACTACCATAAGGCGAATTGGTTGGCAGCATCCAAAATGCGGGCCATAAGCCTTGGCCCGAAGGTAATTTAGCCCGCATTTCGATTCGACCATAAGTCCATTCAGCGTTATTTTTTGTCCGCATTCTGCTAGAGCTATAAGCATAACCCCCAATGTAGTCTTTACGTGCCGTTATCGTTAAAAAACCATTGGCCACAGTAGCATTCTGCTTACGATAGAATTGAAGTTCGTTATTGCCCCAGCCAGTGAGACCTTGGTCGCTGCCAGTTCCTAATTGAAATTCCCAAATTGATTCATCGACTTCTGTCCCGTTAAATTCATCTTCCCAGAGTAGTGTGCAAGGAACGCTGCATTGCGCGCTTGCTTGATACAGAAAAAAGAACGATGACAGGCCAATGATTACTGCAAGAAAATATTTGGCCATGGACATGTTGGTCAACTTGAGGGTTAGCGTAGACATGATTGTGGGCCTAATTTTTAACATGTAAAAATCTCATTCTTTGGGATTGATGATTGGGCGAATATTGACCAATATACAATATATGTGATTGAATTAACATGCAATTCGTTATAAGTTGATTGAGTTAAGCGGATATATACGATGAAATGGATAATTAATACGATGGTTGGCTTGTACAGTAAGCCGCATTATTTAGAAATTTTATTTTTAAATTCAGATGGTTACTTCAGCTGATAATACGATTCAAAACGTTATTCTAACAGGCAGCCCAATCGCTATGCAAAACTTTCTATCAGCAAACAATCCAGCGCCAGAAGGGGCTCTAAACAGCTTTTCTACCTATCTCCTCGAAAAGATAGCGATTGGTTCGCCACTTTTTTGGATCATGAACAGCTTGTACTGGTCAACGTTGGCCTTGGCATCATTCCTAACCTTAAACTTGTGGTACGGCACTGGCGCTTGGTCTGATATCGCTCATACGATAGTGCAATCATTAATTGGTTTTGTTTTGGTTCTACCCCTACATCGAATTTATATAAACGCATGGCATCGCAGTTTTTTTTACCGCCTTGTCAATGCGTCTATTGCGATTATCCTATTGGCCACACTATGGACCATCACAAGGATGTGGATTTTTATCTTGATGACGCCAGCAGAAGATGATTTGTGGAATGAATTTGGCGGTTGGTACTTTAGTGGTATTTTCATTTTTCTGGGCTGGTCAGCGCTTTATCATGGTGTTGTTTATTATGAGTTGGTTCAAAGTGAGCGTCAAAAAAGACTTGCCGTTGCAGCCACGGTTCGGCTAGAAAAGTTGAAACGTTTAGAGGCCGAGAAATCAGCCTCAGATGCGCGATTACAAATGTTAAGATATCAGTTAAATCCGCACTTTTTATTTAATACTCTCAATGCCATCAGCGCCTTTATCACCGTTGATGAATCAGATAACGCTAAGTTCATGCTTCAGCGTTTAAGCCATTTTTTACGCTACTCCCTTGAAGATAACTCGATAGAAACTATTCCTTTATCGCAAGACATTGATGCGCTAAAACTCTATGTCGCTATCGAAGAGGTAAGATTTTCTGATCGTTTAAAAGTCATTTATGATATTGATTCAGAAGCTTTAAATGTAAAAGTGCCCAGTATGATATTACAACCATTGGTCGAAAATGCATTGAAATATGGAGTCTCACAAAACGAGGCGCAATCGATTATTTCTATCTCAGCAAAAATTGTTGATCAAAAGCTTAGCTTAACTGTTCAGGATGATGGTCCAGGTCTGCCTAAAAATAAAGCAGACTTTGAATGTTTTGAGAATTATTCTGGGGTAGGGCTTAAAAACACTGAGGCCCGCCTGCATGCGTTTTACGAGGGTAATTATACCTTTACCATAGAGAATATCGCACCCAGAGGGGCTTTGGTCACATTGCTATTGCCTCTTGAGTAAGAACTCGGTATAAGGATCCGTCTTACTTATCTCTGACCACAACTATGATAAAAAAACTGACGACTATACTCGCTGACGATGAGCCTTTGGCACTACGGTTTCTTCAATCGACCCTTGATGATTTTGATTCTATTGAAATTGTCGCAAGTTGTAAAAGTGGTCGTGAAGCACTGACGGCGATCAACAACCTTGCTCCTGACCTGTTATTTCTAGATATTCAAATGCCAGGCATGAATGGTTTTGAGTTAGTTAAAAATATTCAAGCTGATATCATGCCAATGATTATCTTCGTTACCGCCTATGATCAATTTGCCCTAGCAGCATTTGACTTGCATGCCGTTGACTATCTGCTTAAGCCCTTAGATTCTGAAAGAGTCGGTATTGCCATCGATAGAGCCCTTGAGCGAGCCAATAATCCGAGTCGTCGTTCAATGACAGAGGAAAGCAAAGGCGGCCTTATTTCTGCCATCGCCAGCATGTCGGATAAAGTCGAGGCCTTGTCCCAAGGTGATAAGTCTTACTCGAGTAGTTCAGGAAACCCTGAAAATACGACTCGAAAGCTTTCTATTAAAGATGGTGACACAATTACTGTGATAGACGAGACATCAATTGATTGGATTGATGCCGCCGGTGATTATATGTGTATTCATGTAGATGGTGAAACACATATCATGCGCAGTACTTTAAATGACCTACTCAGTCGTTTAGATCAACAAATTTTTAAGCGAATTCATCGGTCTACGGTCGTCAATGTCAATCGTATTCGACAGGTACAACGCCACACCAAAGGTGAATTCTTTTTGCATCTCGATTGTGACCATAGTTTAAAAGCGAGCCGTCATTATAAAGAGGTTATAAAAAATCTTCTTTTGGACACTCAATAACTATTATCTTCTCTGAAATACTGACGCCTTTTTTGCGATCATTCTTATAGTGTCAATCATGCTCTCAGGGTGTGTTCTATGGCTAAGCCATCAGATTCACCGTTCCATCGCTTTTATTGCCGCATGGCTGCCACCCAGTGAAGGGCAGTCAGTCAGCGATGTTATTTTTTCTGATGACAGCGCTGGCATAGCTAATGACTTTCGGGGTAAACTTGTCCCTTTGTTAGTCATAGGTACCTGATTAAGTGCCTCACAATATAGGCGACAACGACTCTCAACCGTTATTTTCATTGTCTATGGCCTTCATGACGCTCAGACATCTCACATGCCTTGGCTTGATGAACAGTAACTTACAATAATATAAGCGAGTATTTAACTATGTCGGATGCACATTCAGTTCAATCGAATAATGATAACTATGGCTTTGCGCTAGTTTCTCTCACTTCACTGTTTTTTATGTGGGGTTTAATCACCAGTCTTAACGATGTACTTATTCCTCGTTTAAAAGCGGTTTTTGATCTGAGCTACACCGAGGCAATGATGATTCAGTTTTGTTTCTTCTTTGCTTATTTTGTCGTTTCGCTTCCTGCGGGTAGCTTGATTAAACGGATCGGCTACAAATCGGGTGTTGTGGTGGGGCTGATTATTGCCGGCATCGGTTGTGCCTGTTTTTATCCTGCGGCGGCTTATGAATCCTACAACTACTTTTTAGCAGCGCTTTTCGTCCTTGCTGCGGGCATTACTATTTTACAGGTCGCTGCAAACCCTTACGTGACAGCCTTAGGCAACCCAGTTACCGCAAGTAGCCGACTCACGTTGACTCAAGCTTTTAATTCGCTTGGCACAACCGTAGGCCCTTGGCTAGGTGGTATATTAATTCTAACCTCCGCCACCTCTGCGGTAGAGTCATCAGTGACGGATGCAAGCTCTGTTCAAATGCCTTACTTGGTTCTAGCCGCCACCCTTATCGTAATGTCGGTTATTTTTGCGATGCTCAAACTGCCTGAGATTGAAGACGAGGAGCCAACCGTATCTGCAGAGATTGAAGGCTCTGCTTGGAATTATACCCACCTTGTCTTAGGTGCGGTCGCTATCTTTGTTTATGTTGGCGCTGAAGTCTCTATTGGTAGCTTTTTAATTAACTTTTTAGGTGAAGAGTCGATTGCTGGGCTTGAAGAAATGGAAGCGGCTAAGTACGTTTCTTTTTATTGGGCTGGCGCCATGGTGGGTCGCTTCATTGGTGCGGCGGCGATGCAGAAGATCGCTGCCGGCAAAGCCTTGGCCTTCAATGCTATTGCTGCATCGATACTGGTTGCTATTACTGTATTTAGCTCCGGTGCATTAGCTATGTGGGCTATCTTGTTAGTGGGCTTATTTAATTCAATTATGTTCCCGACTATCTTTAGCTTAGGGGTGGCAGGGCTAGGCGAACATACCAGTCAGGGTTCAGGCATTCTATGCTTGGCTATCGTTGGTGGTGCTTTATTACCATTGCTGCAAGGCCTTTTAGCGGATACTTACGGCGTTCAAAACGCCTTTGCACTCGCCATTATTTGCTATGCATATATTGCTTATTACGGCTTGAAAGGCTCAAAAATAAAATCGTAACGGGTTGATTATAAGACTCTGCGGGCATTTAAAAACGCCTGTAGAGTTATTTAGCTGGAAAAAATGAAGTTGATGAGACGTCTCCAAAAGTACATGCTTTTTGTTGCCCTATTTTTCCTCCGAACCCTTGCGCTGCATCTTCTAATAAAAACAAGTTTTTTGCTTTTGCGAAATCATTGATCAATCTATATCTGGCAGGAAGACCAAAAAGGTCAACAGAAATTATTGCTTTTGGCTTTAGTCCTTCAAAAACTGCTTTATCATATGCTTCTTCTAATCCATTTGGATCTAAATTAAAAGTTTTAGGATATATATCACAAAAAACCGGAGTTGCCCCCAGTAAAGCTATAACCTCAGCTGTAGCTATATAACTAAAAGATGTTGTTATAACTGCATCCCCTGGGCCAATACCTTTTGCCATAAGCGGAATTATTAAAGCATCTGTACCTGAGGAACAAGATATACAATGTTTAGCATCAACATAAGATTTTAATTTTTCTTCAAGTTGAAAAACTTCAGGTCCCATAATATAT
>CALCNB010000033.1 GCA_937897785.1 uncultured Cellvibrionales bacterium
AAGCCATAGTCAGCCACTTGAAATATCGGCGCATCCTCATCTTTATTAATTGCAACGATAATCTTACTGTCTTTCATACCCGCCAAGTGTTGTATCGCCCCTGAAATGCCAACCGCAATATAAAGGTCAGGCGCAACAATTTTACCCGTTTGTCCAACCTGCATATCATTCGGCACAAAGCCAGCATCGACGGCAGCCCGCGAAGCACCCATTGCTGCATTCAGCTTATCAGCAACGGCTTCAATCAATTTAAAGTTATCGCCGTTTTGCATCCCTCTGCCACCAGAGACGACAATATTAGCTGCCGTCAATTCTGGTCGATCTGAGACCGCGAGCTCCTCACTGACAAAAGACGATACGCCCGCATCCGTCACTTGGTCTAATGAAACCACTTCTGCACTACCGCCGCTGGCCTCTACGGCATCAAATGCTGTAGCGCGAACGGTGATGACTTTTTTACTATCACCTGATTGAACCGTAGCAATAACATTCCCTGCATAAATAGGCCGCTTGAAGGTATCAGGCGACTCAACGCTAATAATTTCAGAAATCATTTGAGTGTCTAGTAAAGCGGCTACTCGAGGTAATATGTTTTTACCGTTACCAGTTGCTGGAGCTAAAACCACATCATAATCAGCAGCAAGTTCAGTCGCTAAGGCCGCTACATTTTCTGCTAACTGATGCGCATAAACCGCATTGTCTGCGACTAAAACTTTAGCCACACCCGCAACCTCAGCCGCTTCTTTTGCAGCAACGCCACAGTCACTCCCAGCCACCAACAAATGAATCTCTCCCCCAATAGCAGCCGCAGCAGTTAAGGTATTTAAAGTTGCGCCTTTTAAGCTGGCGTTGTCATGTTCTGCAATAACTAAAATACTCATCAGATTACTTTCGCCTCATTTTTAAGTTTTTCTACTAACTCTTCGACCGACTCTACTTTAATTCCGGCCTCACGCTCTGCTGGCGGCTCGACTTTCAGCGTACTGACAGTCGCATTGAGATCAACACCCAAATCATCTGGAGTTAGGATATCTAAGGGCTTCTTTTTTGCCTTCATGATATTTGGCAATGATGCATAGCGAGGCTCATTCAAGCGAAGATCGGTGGTCACCACTGCAGGCAATGCTAATGCAACTGTTTGCAAGCCACCATCAACTTCACGCGTCACATTGACCTTGCCGTCAGACACTTCAACATTGGAAGCAAAAGTGCCCTGCCCGATGCCGGCGAGTGCCGCCAACATTTGACCCGTTTGGTTATTATCACCATCGATTGACTGCTTACCCATGACAATTAAATCAGGGCTCTCCTTATCGACAACCCCTTTTAACAATTTTGCAACGCCCAGCGGTTGAGCCTCGCTGTCAGTCTCAATCATGATTGCTCGGTCAGCACCCAATGCTAAGGCTGTACGCAATTGTTCTTGAACGACTTTCGGTCCAATTGAAACAGCAACGATTTCAGTGACTGTTCCGGCTTCCTTTAATCGAACCGCCTCTTCCACGGCTATTTCGCAAAATGGGTTGAGTGACATCTTGACGTTATTCAACTCAACGTCAGAACCGTCAGCCTTGGGTCGAACTTTAACGTTGTAATCAACAACGCGCTTTATTGCTACCAGAACCTTCATGAATGCTCCGAATTTGGTCAGTGTTAGATAGATTTAATAAATGATTTTATATACTTGGCCCGCCATGACTTAGATCATGACTAAAAATCAATTCAGGTGATTAAAATGGTTGAAAAGCAACCTATACAAAATACTCAACAAAGCGCAGGTATATCTGACAAGCTTAGCTAAGCAAATGCTAATTTTGACGCCTTACCGCACATTGGTCAATAGCAATAACTCTTATGCAGACCAGCAAACCTCTGATATTCGACTTAATTGACCAGCTTCATATCTCTTTATAAGCATGGTATATGCGAGACATTCGAGGAATCTATGCTTTTTTTAGTTGAGATGATGGTGTTTGTCTTATCAGGGCATATTTTTTCGGCTAAAGTATTAGTAATAGAACCAAAGGCCCTATAAAATCGTAAGATTAATCGTCAAAAACGATTAAGAAACCTCATATCCACCACAATTGACTGGAAACCATATGCACAATTATAAAGCCCCCTTGAGAGACATGCGCTTCGCAATGCAAGAACTCGCCGAGCTGAAAGATATTTGTGAAATTCCTAGCTTTGAAGCAATTGATATTGAAACTGTCGACGCAGTATTAGAGGAAGGGGCTAAATTTGCTAGTGAAATCCTTTCACCCTTGAATGTCGTCGGCGATCGTGAAGGCACAAAAATGGACGCTGACGGCGCTGTAGAAGCGCCAGGCAATAAGGAAGCCTATACCAAATACATTGAGGGTGGCTGGTCAACCCTGCCCTGCGATGAAGAGTTTGGTGGAATGGGCATGCCCCACGTCGTTTCCTCGGCTGTCAGTGAAATGTGGGCCGCTTCCAATCTATCGTTTTCGATTGGCCCCATGCTATCGATCGGTGCTATTAGTGCACTGCAAAAACACGCCAGTGATGAACTCAAACAACGCTACCTAGACGCAATGATCAGCGGCCGGTGGACTGGCACTATGAACCTCACAGAACCTCAAGCCGGTTCTGACCTAGCCGCGGTAAGAACCAAAGCCGTGCCAAATGGCGATCACTACTTAATTACTGGTACTAAGATTTATATCTCTTGGGGCGATCACCGAATGACCGACAACATCATCCATTTGGTGCTAGCAAGAACACCTGACGCGCCTAAAGGTGTTAAAGGCATTTCAATGTTCATCGTGCCTAAATTTCTTATCGATGCAGATGGCAATTGCGGTGAACAGAATGACGTTGTTTGCAGCTCAGTCGAGCATAAACTAGGCATCCATGCCAGCCCTACCTGCGTGATGAATTACGGTGAAAAAGGCGGTGCCGTTGGCTATTTAGTTGGCGAAGAAAACCAAGGCCTCAAGTATATGTTTACCATGATGAATGCCGCTCGCTTACACGTTGGGATTGAAGGTGTCGCCATGTGTGAAGGTGCTTACCAACACGCACTCAATTATGCCAAGGATCGAGTCCAAGGTGCACCATTGGGTCAGGTTGAAGCAAAAACGATTATCCATCACGGGGATGTCCGCCGCATGCTTATGCACATGAAGGCTATGACTGAAGCCGCTCGCGCAGTTAATTACAATGCTGCATCTTCACTTGATCGCGGTGAAAAAGGTGATGAAGCGGCCCATAAACGCCTCGAATTCCTAACCCCGATTGCAAAAGCTTGGGCTACCGAAGTCGCACAAGAAGTCACTGGCCTGGGCGTACAAATTCATGGTGGCATGGGTTTTGTTGAAGAAACCGGCGCAGCACAATTTGTTCGCGATGCAAGAATCATCACGATCTACGAAGGCACCACCGGCATCCAAGGACTTGACCTCATTGGCAGGAAAATATTACGAGACG
>CALCNB010000034.1 GCA_937897785.1 uncultured Cellvibrionales bacterium
TCCCATTTGTAAAAAGTCATCGTAAAATTTTGTTTTAATCACTGCTTTAAAAGGTCCATTTAATCTCTTTAATTTTAAATATTCATTAAATGTCAACGAAAATCCCCAAAAATTCTTATTATGAAAATAATATTTATATTTCCAGGGTATTAAATTCTTTAATTTTTTTTTGGTATAAATATTTTTTTTCAATTCATTGAAGATATTTTTTAACGATGGTGGTACGCGCTGACCACGAGGGACAGAAAAGCTTAAACCATGCGCCTGCCCTTCACCGTGATAAGGGTCTTGTCCTAAGATAATCACTTTAACCGCTTTATATGAGGTGCTGTTTAAGGCATTGAACACATCATTTTCAGCAGGATAGATAATTTTTTGGGCTTGCAGTTGAGCCGCTAAAAATTGTTCTAGCTGATGCCAATAAGGCTGGTCAAACTGATCGGACAACTGTGCCAACCATGATGACTCAAGTTGCTGGCATAAAGCCCTCACTGCTCAGCAGCCAATTGATCATTCATCGCACGCAGTGACGATAAGGCCCGCTCGCGAGTCACCTTTAAATCTAAAATTGGCACGGGATAATCTTTGCCTAATTCAATACCCGCCTGATCAAGCACATCACTGGGCGCTTCCCAGGGTTTATGGCGATACTTTTTAGGCAAGCCTTTTAACTCAGGCAAATATCGCAGCAGGTACTCACCTTCCGGGTCAAATTTTTCACTCTGTAATAGCGGGTTAAAAATCCGAAAGTACGGTGATGCATCGGCACCACAGCCAGCCACCCACTGCCAACCTGCACTGTTACTGGCTAAATCGGCGTCGACTAAACAGTTCCAAAACCAACGTTCTCCATGCTGCCAATGAATCAATTGATTTTTTACTAAAAATGAGCCGACAATCATTCTGACTCGATTATGCATATAACCGGTTTGCCATAGCTCGCGCATACCCGCATCAACAATGGGGTAGCCCGTTTTACCCTGCTGCCACTGTTGCAAACCCTCATTATCGCTACGCCAAGGAAAGGCTTTGTATTTTGGCACAAAGGGTTGGTCGGGTATTTGCGGCCAATGATAAAGCAGATAATAAGAAAACTCTCGCCAACCCAACTCCGACTGATAGTGACTCAAATCTTCTTCATTACTGGGGTCTGACTGCAAAACTTGAAACCATACTTGATGCGGCGATAATTCACCAAAGTGCAAATGCGGCGATAAGCGTGAAGTGCTGTCCATCGCTGGAAAATCACGACCTTTTTTATAGCCTTCCAAGCGACGGTCAATCAAACGCTGAAGCCTATCGTGCGCAGCATCCTCACCCACTGACCACGCTTTTCGAATACCGCCATCCCATGCGATCGATGGCGTTAAGGACAGCTCCTCCAGAGACCGCGAGGCAAAGCCTTGGGGCAAGGCTAAATAATTAATATTTTTGGGGGCGGGTAAAACGTGCCGAATACGATTCGCTGCGGCTAAGCAACCTCGTTTAAAAAACGGCGAATAAACTTTATAGGGGGTACCGTCTTTTTTAGTGATTTCCCATGGTTCCCAAAGCAGCGAACCATTATAACTATTAACCTCAATTCCCTGCTCAGATAGCTGTGTTTTAATTTTTTTGTCACGGCCGATACGCCATGGTTCGTAACAACGATTCCAATGCACCGCTGTGGCGCCAAATTCAGCAACAAGATCGATTAAGACAGTCTGCGCGTCGCCATGGAATAAACACAGTTGACCACTCAATGACTCGTTTAATGAGGCTAGGGACTGATGAAGCCACAGTCGACTGGCCTCACCCATAGACCAATCACCGCTATTCACATCATCGAGAATATAAATCGGTAAAATGTCGCCGGCATCAACAGCGGTCAATAAGGCTGGATTATCATGGATACGTAAATCTTGTCGAAACCAGACAATGGTCTTCGCTGCTGACACGGTAAAACCCTCTTATCAAACGACTAGCTCGCCGCGGACTGTGATTGATCGCTAAGCCGACTCGCCCATGATAAAACCACAGGGAAAATCACCGCCCAAACTAGCGCAATAATAAGCAATGAGGTGAATGGTGGCTCACCAATAGCAATAGCAGACAGTTGACAGCCCGCAAAGTAACTACTTGGACCTGCTATTGCCCCGACTATGATAGCGACTATTTTATGCTGTTGAAACCAAACAAAACAATGGTTCAAAGTAGTTGCAAACAACAGCCATAAACAGCTCAGCCATAGCGGCGGAAAAATCGACCCCACATCTGAAATAAGAAGATTGGCAGAAAATAGCGCGGTATCAACCAGCCAGCCCAAAATGACTACCTTAAGCAGCAAACTGCCTTCGGCAGGATTTCGACTAACAAGCAAAAAATGCAACAAAAGAACCACGGCACAAGCCATGGCAGCGGCTAAGTCACCAAAGACAACGCAGACCAACCAGGCAATATTAAACAATGAAGCATTAATGACTTTTTTTACGTCAATGAATCTTTTCACATCGACCTCGAGTTAAGCGCGACGGTAAGCCGGCTTAGCCATCAGTATTTGAGCCGCAGAAATAGCCCGCTCACGAAAACCGCCCTCACAATAGCATAAGTAATAGTCCCACATGCGGATGAAGCGTTGATCAAAACCCTGTGCTTTGACTTGCTCTAGCTTATGAAAGAACTGTTCGCGCCATTTTTCAAGCGTATAGGCGTAATCTAAACCGATATCATTGAGGCTAATAATGGTCATATCCGTATCATCAGCAACATGGTGGGCAATAATATGATTTGATGGCAAGCAACCGCCTGGGAAAATATAGCGCTGAATAAAATCGACTGCACCCAGAGCTTGGTCATAGCGCTGATCTGCAATCGTAATAGCCTGTATCAACATCAAACCATCAGGCTTCAGTAAATTAGAAATTGAATCTACTGCTGAATTAATAAATTGAATATCTGGCTCTGGAATCTCATTATTGTAAATGAATGGAGTTGGAACACAAATTATATATATATCAGACTCAACCGGAGCTTCAAATGCCTTAAATTTTTTTTTATTGATAGCTACTTCTAACAACTTGTCTAAATCTCTCTCCAAAAAGTGTATATTTCCTAAGTTGATATTATTTACTATATCCTTGTTTATATCTACACCATTAACATTATAATTTTCATTTGCAAGAATAGCCGCAGTAGGTAAACCAATATAACCAAGGCCAAGTATGCAAATTTTTTTATCTTTTAATTTCATTAAATTTTTTTAATAAAGTTTACTATTCTTTGAGAAGCTTTACCATCACCATAAACCTTACTTTTTTTTGACATTGATTTAAAAAAGATAGGATCATCAATTAGCTGTTTTGAATAATTAATTATTTTTCTCGAAGTTGTTCCAACTAAT
>CALCNB010000035.1 GCA_937897785.1 uncultured Cellvibrionales bacterium
CTATCCAATCATAGTTTTAACGCACTTCTTAAGACCTTAGAGGAACCGCCACCACATGTAGTGTTTTTATTTGCTACCACGCATCCGCAAAAGTTACCGCCAACAGTTTTGTCCCGATGTTTGCAGTTTCACTTGAAGAATTTAACGGCCGATTTAATCGTCAAGCATTTAAAGGTTGTATTTGATGCTGAGTCTGTCGATTATGATGATGAGGGTTTATGGGCAATTGCTAGAGCCGGGCAAGGGAGTATGCGTGATGCTTTAAGTCTCTCAGACCAAGCAATAGCTTTTGGCGGTGGTACGGTGACAGGCCAAGGTGTCAATGACATGTTGGGCACTATTGATCAAGAAGTATTGACTCAATTACTGGCTGCTGTGGTCATTAACGATGCTGCGCAAGCATTGACGATCATTGCTGAATATGCCCAAAAATCGCCAGATTTTCTAGGCTTAGTTGACGAGCTATTAAGGCTTATTCACCGCATTGTGATTGAACAGGCAGTGCCTGGTGCGGGTAGTGAAGGGCAAGCGAATCGCCAATTCATTCAACAATATGCGACACTTATAACGCCTGAGAATTTACAGCTCTATTATCAGAGCCTATTAGTCGGTAAGCGTGATTTATCCCTGGCGCCTGACCCCGTGACGGGAATGGAAATGATCATTATGCGCTTGTTTGCGTTTCAGCTTGCGCCGCTTGATAGTACTGATCAGGATATGACTGACAGCATAGAGTCGATAAGAACTGATTCTCAAAAAAAAAAGCCAATAGCTGACAATTTTGAAGCTAAGCGCTCGCATGAGGTTCAAGTAGATAATCCAAAAACGGTTGATACGCGGGCGCAAAGCCCGATTAATGAGCTTAGGGCTCAAATACAGTCAAAAGATGGTTGTTTAACTGATTCGACGGATCAAGCTCAAGGTCATCAGCCTTCGAATATTGAATTTGCTTCAACGCTGGCTGAACAAGCTGATGATAACGCTGCGAGAATGCCTTCTCCCTCAGTTGATTTTTCAGATGTGCCAGCAGACACTGCTCGGTTACCTGATGTTGAAACGTTAACGCCGGCTACTTGGTGTCAGATTTTTTCTGCTATCCCCTTAAGTGGTGTAGTAAGAACCGTTGCATCCTACTGCGTGCCTATTAATTTATTGGTCGCAGATGAGCAGCAGAAAGTAACTATTGAATTTGCTCTTGACGAAAGTAATGCCACTTTATTTAATCCCGATCATAATGAGCGACTGGCGCAGGGTCTGTCGATTTATTTTTCTCGCCCCGTCGATGTTACTGTGACGCTGGTGGGTGATTGGTCAACGCTTAAACTTAATGAGAACGATGAGGCGCCCGCAGAATATCGAGCCAGGATGCAATCTGAAGCGCAAGGAGAAGCGTTAGATTCACTGAAAAAAGACCAAAATGTTGAAATGATTATGGCCGCTTTTGATGCGGAAATGGATATAGACTCAATTAAACTATTATAAATAAAAAATAGGAATAAATGATGAAAGGCTTAGACAGTATCATGCAGCAAGCCCAAAAAATGCAAGAAAAAATGCAGCAAGCGCAGTCTGAGATAGCGCAATTAGAGCTTGTTGGTGAGGCTGCTGCAGGCTTGGTTAAGGTCACAATGACGGGCCGACATGATGTTAAATCAGTCGCTATTGATCAATCATTGATGACTGAGAAAAAAGATTTATTAGAGGATCTTTTGGCAGCAGCAGTGAACGATGCTGTTTTGAAAGTCGAAAAGAGCCAGAAGCAACATATGTCTAGCTTGACTGGTGGCATGAACCTTCCTGAAGGGTTTAAGATGCCTTTTTAGTTGAGTTAATATTATATAGATTTTTTCCATTTAGTTAGAATGTATTTATGTCATATAGTCCGTTGATACAAAAATTGATTGATGCCTTTTGTTGCCTACCAGGTGTTGGTCCTAAATCTGCGCAACGTATGGCAATGCACCTGTTAGAGCGACAGCGTGAAGCAGGTTTGAATCTTTCAAAAGTCCTTGCTGAGGCTGTTGAACATGTTGGTCGCTGCAGTCGATGCAGGATCTTAACTGAAGATGAAACTTGCCATATCTGCCTTTCTCCTCAGCGAGATGATGCTATAATTTGTGTGGTTGAGAATCCCAGTGATGTTTTTGCTATTGAGCATAGCGGTGAATATCGAGGAAGGTATTTTGTCTTGTTAGGCCATTTATCGCCGATTGATGGCATTGGTCCAGAACAAATTGGTATTGTCGATTTGTTGGATAGAATTGCTAGTGAAGCGGTAGAGGAAGTTATTTTGGCAACAAGCACCACAGTGGAAGGAGAGGCGACGGCTTTTTATATTGCCGAACAGCTTTCCAAACAGGAAGTCACCGTTAGTCGAATTGCCCATGGAGTGCCTTTAGGTGGTGAGCTAGAATTTGTGGACGGTGGCACTATAGCAAGAGCATTAACAGGCAGGTTGCAGTTTTGACAGATGATCAAAAATCTAATCCAGGTTCTATAATAGTAGATAGCGATAGTCTACTGCATGAAATGATAGACTCATGTATGAGTCAGTCTTGTATTGCATTAGATACAGAGTTTATTCGGACCGATACGTTTTTTCCTAAGCCTGCTTTGATTCAAATTTTTGATGGCCAGCAAGTTTATTTGGTTGATCCTTTAAAGGTTGAAGATTTAGAGCCGCTCAAGCATTTATTTTTGGCCCCCAGCGTTGTCAAGGTCATGCACAGTTGCAGCGAGGATATGGAAGTTTTTTCATGTCTTGTGGATTGTTATCCAAGCCCATTAGTGGATACCCAAGTAGCGGCTAATTTAGTTGGCTATGATTTTTCTATCAGTTATCAGCGTTTGGTTGAAATAACCTTAGGTGAACAGCTTGAAAAGAGCGAAACACGGTCGAACTGGTTAAACCGGCCGTTAACTAGCCAGCAGTTGCAGTACGCAGCTGATGATGTGTTATGGCTTTTAGATGCCTATCACGTCTTAGTAGAGAAACTGCAATCATTGGATCGTTTATCATGGTTACATGAAGACTGTGAGGCGTTAGTCAGTCGTCACGCCGAAGTGCAGGATATAAATCACTATTACCTGAGAGTGAAGTCAGCCTGGCGTCTATCTCCACCCGAGTTGAATAGATTTAAATCGCTTTGTGCTTGGCGAGAATCTACAGCACGCGAACAGGATAAGCCCAGAAGACATTTGTTATCCGATAATGTTTTACTTGATTTGGCTCGATACCGGCCCCAAACAGTTCATCACTTAAGCCAGATTAAAGATGTAAATTCGGCAGTTGTGCGCAAATATGGTAAGCAGATTCTAACGATTATTCTCTTGGCAGATAATTGTTCTGAAGCCCATTATCCTCCAGCTTTATTTAATACTAGTAGCCTTATTGTTAAGCAAGTATTAAAAGAAATGAAGTCGGCTGTATTTAAGGTGGCTGATGCGCTTGGTGTGCAAGAGGCGACTATTGGTTCAAGAAAAGATTTGGAGAGTTATTTATTTTCCCAAACACAGTCAAATGAAGCCTTGGGGCGCGGTTGGCGGGGCGAGTTATTATCATCAACGCTGAATAAGATTGTTGCGAGTTACCAACAATCATAGATTTAACTATTGGATTTTAGGTCGTTTTTTCCATGAAGATTATATCCAAAATCTATCGCAGTGAACGCCACCAAGGCGCTTATTTATACACCTGTCTTGATCAAGGCCTTGATGCCGTGCCGGCACTACTTAAGGCCAAGTTGCAGCCTTTAGTTGAATCGATGACATTAGTGCTAAAACCGGGTAAATCCTTAGCTAATGCTGATATCGATCAAGTCTTATCATCACTGAATGAATCTGGCTTTTATTTACAAATGCCGCCGGTAGGCTCTTCAAGTAATTTTAAGTTGTCGCAGTTGGACACGCATCATTTTTTAGCAGATAGCGATGAGTGTTAAGGCGTTTTGGCTAAATAGGACTATGGAATCATTTTCCATTCAAGAGTGGGAAAGTCTTTGTGATGGTTGTGGCAAGTGTTGTCTTCATAAATTAGAGGATATTGAAAGCGGGGCGTTAACTTATACTCGTGTTGCCTGCCAGTTACTGGATACGGCACTGTGTCAGTGTAAAGATTACAGTCGGCGTCAGTTAAAAGTAAAAGATTGCCTGCAGGTTACCCCAGCGATGGCAAAAAATAGTGATGCCTTGCCTGATACTTGCGCTTATCGTTTGATCGCTCAAGGGGTTGATCTTCCTGAGTGGCATCCCTTAAAAACGGGTGATAAAGCCTCAACCGTTAAACAAGGGAAAAGCGTTGCAAATCGAGTGATTAGTGAAGTTTATGTCCATCCTGATGGTCTAGATGAGCATTTAATCAGCTGGGTTAAAACGTGATATTTAACTTATAATTGACTGATTTTTTGTGAGCTTATTCAATGATTGGCTTATCGGCAACGGTGATAATTTGGTTAATTTATAATGCGGCGGTAACTTGGCTGATTGTTTTGTTATGGCGCTCCCTAGACGATTTTTTCACCCCTCTTTTACGCAATTTATTGACCGTTACATTATTAATTTGGTTGTTGATTCCGAGTCAGGTTCCTGCTCAAGAGTCGTTTGCGCCCAGTTGGTTGATTGTTATTTTCGAATCGGCGCTGGGTAATGGAACTGTTGCTTGGCAAGTTGCCGAGCCATTGTTGTATTTCTGGCTGCTTTCCTGCCTCGCTACTTTTTTACATTATTATTTTAGACGCCACTTACCCGATCATTAGGCTTCGGTAATTATTTATATCTTTGCTATGCTTACATTAGTTCCATTAACGGTCGCAAAGTCTTAATGATGGTTTTGCTATTTGCTGAGCGGAAAAATCCGAGAGCCCACTACCATGAAAAAAGTTAATCTGCAGACCATTTCTTATTTTCTTTCAGTGCTTACTGTTTGTTATGTTTTCACTCTAGTTATCATTCCCACTGATGCCCATGCTGACAAAGGAAGTGATTTTAGAGTATTAGTTGATGTTTCTGGCAGCATGAAGCAAAGCGATCCTAATGATATGCGCAAGCCAGCAGTTGAATTATTAATTCGATTAGCGCCTGACAAAAGCTTGGTGGGTATTTGGACGTTTGGCCAACACGTTGACATGTTGGTTCCTCATCGTAGTGTGTCTGGAAATTGGCGTAATTTTTCATCATCTCAAGTTGATCAGATTCATTCCTCCGCAATGAGAACCAATATTGGTTTAGCCTTAGAGATGGTGTTAGTAGAAGATCATGCTCCTGTTGCTGAGGGTCGAAGTGGCAATGAAAAAACCGTTCTATTACTAACCGATGGGGTGGTTGATATTTCCCCCGATATTCAAATCAATGAGAAGGAGCGATTAAGAATTCTAAAGCAGTTATTGCCTAAGCTGAAAAATGCTGGCTTGACTATTCATACTATCGCCTTATCAGCAAATGCCGATCAAGAATTGTTAAAGCAATTATCGCTGGCGACCGATGGTGTATTCACTGTAGCAGAAAGTGCAGACCAACTAACCTCGGTGTTTTTGTCCGTTTTTGATCTATCATTTCCCGTTAATCGCATACCAATTGATAACCAGGACTTCTTGGTCGATAGTGGTGTTGATGAATTTACCTTACTGGTTATGGGGGGAGACCAAGCGTCTTTACAGTTAAAAAATCCATTAGGCTTTAGCATAAATGCAAGCAATGAATTGTCGAATGTGAGTTGGTTTTCTTCATCCGACTACAGTTTAATCACGGTTTCACAGCCTGAAATAGGGCGATGGTTGGTTGATAAAGGCCTAACACAGCAGGCGCGGGTATCCATTGTCAGCGATGTTTCTTTACGGCTCAGTGATATTGCAAATAACATTTATCCACGCGCATCAATGGTTGTTGATGCTGTTCTAGCTGAGTCTGGCCATCCTATCGACGAACACAAGCTAATAAAATTAATAGTGCTTGATTATCGTTTACAAACGCCTAACGGCGACGTTTTTGAAGGAAAATTTTCATTGTTAGATGAGAATAAAGCGCACTATCAAGCCGCTTTGGGTGATCTTACCCAGCGTGGTAGTTACCAGTTAACGGTCACTGCGCGGACGGATACATTTCAACGCCAGCAGATTAAATCTTTTATCGTACATGACTCATTTTCCGCTGATTTATCAGTGGATAATAAAGCGCAAACCGTATCGCTTGCGGTTCTAATTATAGACCCTTCTATTATTGGGCAGAACATAGACCTCAGTGTGATAATCGAAGCGGGCAATGAGATTATTGAAGAGGTTTTATTGACGCAAAAAAATAATGGCAGTTGGTCTTATACATCGACCCAGCTTGCAGGCGGTGATTATTCATTACGATTACAGGCTCATGCATCAGACCCCCTATTGGAGTTGAATAAGTTTGAGGTGGCCAATTTAAGCTTTTCAATAGAGGGGGAGCCAATAGAGAGGGAAGAAATAGCGACACCCATTAGCGATGTCGCTCAAGACCAAGACGACGATCGTAGCAATGCTGAGGAAAGTGTGTTCTCTAAAAACAGATGGTTTTTTTCACTGTTAACCTTGGCTAATGCGAGCCTGATTGCCATTTTATTGGTTATTTATCGTCGTTATTTTGTAGTCTCTGATACTGGCCAAGCGGCCGAGGCTAATGATGAAGGTTTGTTGGATGTGAAAAATCAAGGTGAAGAAAACCCAGCGCTTGTCAGTCATAAAGCTGTTGATATGGATACGATAAATCCATCGTTGGCGTCCGAGGCAAATGATATCGACAGTGATTTTGATATTAGTCAAAGTGATGAGTCTAACGAAAACAGCGACAATAAGAGCGATAAATAAATCCCATCCATCGAATTGAAAATAGTTTCAATTTACTTGTCCCAGATAATTTTTGGAAACCGTTATCTTTTGCGGAGTAACACTCATTAAAGATTGCTGCGGATATGGCCTTTTAGGTCATTAAGTTTTCGTCCGGGTTTCTTTTGCAATTGTAGGTTTCCCTCTAGCTGATAAATTGAATTTTTACGGTTTTACTTAATAATAAATTAATAAGTATTTTTTAGTTTAATGAATCATATAAATGTCAAAAATAATGATGAAATTAATGGATGAGTTATTGTGACCACTTTTAAAAGTACCGCCAAATATATTGCTAGCGATGATCTTGCTATGTCAGTTAATGCAGCAATTGCCTTAGAGAAACCTTTACTTATCAAGGGTGAGCCGGGCACTGGTAAAACCATGCTAGCCGAGCAGATTGCCGAGTCTACTGGTATGAGATTGATTCAGTGGCACATTAAATCGACCACTAAAGCGCATCAAGGGCTTTATGAGTACGATGCCGTTTCTCGGCTTCGGGATTCTCAATTAGGTGATAATAAAGTGGCTGATGTCGCGAACTACATCAAAAAAGGCAAGCTTTGGGAGTCATTTGCCGCTGATGAGCGGGTGGTTTTATTGATTGATGAGATCGACAAAGCCGATATTGAATTTCCTAATGATCTGCTTCAAGAGCTCGATAGAATGGAATTTTTTGTCTATGAGACAGGAGAGACGATAAAAGCGATGAACCGGCCAGTCATTATTATCACCAGTAATAATGAAAAAGAGCTGCCTGATGCATTTTTGCGCAGGTGTTTTTTCCACTTTATTAACTTCCCTGATCGGGCCACCATGAAATCGATCGTTGATGTTCATTATCCTGAAATTCAAAAAAATCTCGTCGAACAGGCGCTTGAGGTGTTCTTTGAACTAAGAGAGATACCCGGTTTGAAGAAGCGTCCTTCGACGTCTGAACTAATCGATTGGCTAAAACTGCTGATGTCTGACGATGTGCCCGATGACATTTTACAGCAACGCGATCAATCAAAGGCCACCCCGCCATTATATGGTGCGCTAATCAAAAACGAGCAAGACGTACAATTGCTTGAGCGATTAGCGTTTATGCATCGTCGTGAAGGTTCGCGTTAAATACAGTCATGTATAAGGCGATCGTATAGATGTTATTGAACCTCTTTGATACCCTGCGCCGCTACGGCGTACCTGTGACCATCGGTGAATTTCTCGACTTACTACAAGCGCTAGATAAAAACTTAGTATTTGCTGAGCAAGAGAAGTTTTATCACATGTCGCGTATGATCTTAGTCAAAGATGAAAAACATTTTGATAAATTTGATCGCGCCATTAACGCTTTTTTTAATGGTTTAGAGTCAATGGACGGTATGTTAGAGGCGCTAATTCCCGATGATTGGGTGCGCGATGCCTTTCAAAAAGAGCTAAGCCAAGAAGAGTTAGACAAGCTGCAAAGTTTCGATAACTTAGAAGAATTAATTGAGCAATTTAAAGAGCGGCTTGCCGAGCAAGAAGAGCGGCATGAAGGCGGTAACAAATGGATTGGTACTGGCGGCACATCACCTTTCGGTAATAATGGCTTTCATCCTGAAGGTATTCGCGTTGGCGGTGAAGGTAAGCAAAACAAAGCGGTTAAGGTCTGGGAAAAAAGGGATTACAAAAATCTTGATGGCGACAGTGCCTTAGGGACTCGCAACATTCAATTGGCACTTCGTAGGCTACGCAAGTTCGCTCGAACGGGTGCAGAAGATCTTTTAGACCTTGATGATACCATTAGCTCTACCGCACGAAATGCCGGCTTGCTGGATATTAAAATGGTGCCCGAGCGACATAATGCCGTTAAAGTACTGATATTTTTTGATATCGGTGGCTCAATGGATTATCACGTTGCAGCCTGCGAACAGTTATTTTCTGCGGTTAGATCTGAGTTTAAGCATTTAGAATTCTTTTACTTTCATAATTTTATTTACGAATCCGTATGGAAAGATAACCGTCGTCGAATGAATGAGTCGACCTCGACAGTCGATATTTTAAATAAGTATGCCCACGACTATAAAGTGATATTTGTTGGCGATGCAGCGATGTCTCCTTATGAAATTATGTCTGATGGCGGCAGTGTCGAACACTGGAATAAAGAGTCTGGTGAGGTTTGGATGCGGCGCGTGTTAGCGAATTACCCTCAAGTTGCTTGGATCAATCCTGTTGCTCAAAGTGAGTGGCAGTATTCCCAGTCAACCCGTATCATTGATGATCTTTTTGAAGGCAATATGTTCCCAATGACAGTGAATGGCTTAGAAGCATGCATGGCGCATCTGGCTCGTTAGTTTTAAGCAAAAGCAATCAGTGCGGCAGTAATGGCAACGTTAAGTGATTCAACACCATTGTTCATCGGTATATAGACGCTAAAATCCGCTTTTCTTTGGGCTGCATCACTGATGCCGTCCGTTTCGTTACCTAATATGAAAGCGGTTGCTTGCGTGCAATTTTCTCTGATCTCATGATACGCAATTTCTTTAGGGTTACCGTGTGTATTTGATCTGGCGCTGAGTGTCGCGAGTGAGATCTTATGATCTGAGAGCGTGCTTAAAGCTTCAATGAGTGATTCGCAGCGAATAATCGGGCATTTGAATATCGCTCCAGCGCTGGCTTTTATGACTAATGGGCCTAACTCTGCGGTACCGTGTTTAGGGATCACCACTGCCGTGATTCCCGCTGCCGCTGCTGATCGAATAATCATGCCAACGTTTTGAGGGTTGGTCACAGCATCAAGAATTAAAAACCGGTCGTTTGAAGTGCCCAGATATTGAGTAAAAAAGTCGTCCAAAGTGAAGTAGTTAGCTAGCGCAAGGTCGGCGGCAATTCCCTGGTCTTGTTTGCTGTTGCGCGAAATTCTTGATAACACCCGCTTATCAATCCAATTTAATTCAACATTTTGACTGATAGCGAGCTTTTCAATATTGCTTAAAATAGTTGCCGGTTTATTACTGTGTGCCATGTGAATTTTAGCAACAGAAATAGACGGATCTTGCAGGGCCTCGAGCACAGGCTTGCGGCCATAAATAGTTAACATACCATCGTACTTATTTTTTTTTTGACGATAAGTATTCGGCTCTGATTTCATTGTTCTGTTCTCGTAAAAGTGCGTTGTCGTAGGCGCTCGATTAGGTATAACAGCCTAATTGGCGATTGTTTTTTATTCAACATGGCCGGGCTGAAATTATATAAATGGGCTATCTTGTTTTCATTATTTCACTAGAGCGTTCCATACTTTAAAAAATTTGGCCTTATTATGGATCACAAAAACCTGCTTATGCACTATATTGGTGAAAATAATCGCTGACTTCCTTTTTCGACTCGAAATTGGGCGGATATTTTTACAAAACACCAAAATTGCTCTCGATTTGCCTCAGTAAAGCCCCTAGTATCCCCTTCAAATTGTAAAACAAAATGCCTTTGCGCGATGAAAATGAGGAGCTTAATTGTGGATATTTTAAAAAATAGCAAATATTTGTTGCTAGTCAGTGCCCTGATGCTGAGCGGTTCAGCTTTTGCCGAAGACGGTCTCAGTGGTGCTAACACGGCTTGGATTATGACATCTACAGCCCTAGTTTTATTTATGACCCTGCCAGGCCTCGCGTTATTTTATGCTGGCTTAGTCCGGTCTAAAAATGTTTTATCCGTTTTAATGCAGTGCTTCTCGATTGCTTGCGTAGCTTCGGTGGTCTGGTTTGTCGCGGGTTATAGTTTGGCATTTGGTGCAGGCAATGCGTTTATTGGTGATTTGAGTAATCTATTTTTAGCCAATGTTGCCGAGGGAACACTGTCGGGTGATATTCCTGAGAGTGTTTTTCTAATGTTTCAAATGACCTTTGCGATTATTACACCAGCGCTAGTGATCGGTGGTTTTGCAGAGCGAATGAAGTTTAGTGCCGTTATGTTGTTTACTGTCTTTTGGCTGCTAGCGGTTTATGCGCCGGTATGTCATTGGGTCTGGGGCGGCGGCTGGCTCGGACAAATGGGCGCCTTGGATTTTGCCGGTGGTATTGTTGTTCACATCACTGCAGGTGTTGCAGCCTTAGTGGCAGCAATAATGGTTGGCCCACGCAGTGGTTTTTCTGTCACGCCTATGCCTCCGCATAATTTAACCTTGTCTGTCGCAGGCGCCGGTATGCTCTGGGTGGGTTGGTTTGGCTTTAACGGTGGCAGTGCATTAGGTGCTAACGGTGATGCGGGTATGGCTATTCTCGTGACGCATCTTTCAGCCGCATGTGGCGCAGCAACTTGGGCGGGCATCGAGTGGTCTAAGTATGGCAAACCCAGCGTTTTAGGTATTATCACGGGCATGGTTGCCGGTTTAGGTACCATTACACCTGCCTCTGGCTTTGTGGGTCCAGCTGGTGCTGTGGTTATCGGTATTTCTGCTGGTGCAGTTTGTTTCTATGCCACGATGTACATCAAACAGACGTTAAAAATTGATGATTCGCTTGACGTCATGCCGGTTCACGGTGTGGGTGGTATTTTGGGCACCTTAGCCGTAGCAGTTTTTGCTAGTTCAGAGCTGGGTTTATTCAGTGGTCAGGGCTTAGATAACACTATCGGAGCACAGCTTGCGATTCAAGCACAAGGTATTCTGGCGGCCGTTGCTTATACTGCTGTAGTGACTTACATCATATTTAAAGTGATTAGCGTTTTGACCGGTGGTATTCGAGTTAACGAAGACGAAGAGTCGCAAGGCCTTGATATCGTTTCTCACAATGAAAGAGGTTACGATATATAACAAGCCGATTGTTATTAAAAAACCCGCATATACATTGCGGGTTTTTTTTGTCTTTTTATTACTGATAATAAACGAGTTGATTAGTTGCTTGCCTTGGTCAGTG
>CALCNB010000036.1 GCA_937897785.1 uncultured Cellvibrionales bacterium
ACTGAATCTATCCACTGAGTCACTTTCAGAAAATTGAACCACTGTTGATAAATAAGCTCGACTACCTGCATAGTCAGTGATGATATTAATTTGATAATACTGGCTTTGTACGGTCATTCTAGCCGGTTTCAGTTGCTCACTGATGACCGTGTATAAATTTAATTCCTCAACCACACCGAGCTCGATCAATTCTTGAACAGATCGATAAGGAGAGCGCTCAGCAATGATATTCTCTGCCTCATCCGCTGATATGCCCTCCTGCTCAGCTGAATTTACCCCGCTACGAGACTTGGTTAAACTCATGAGGGTAGGCATGCTGGCGGTATTGATATTAATCGGTGTAATCATCGAGCCTTGAGGCGGTAATACCGTAACATGCGGTAGCAGGCTATTCATGACTTGTTGTGAAAACCCATTGATCAATCGTAGCTCGGAGACATCGACCAATGTTCGGTTAGCGACACGGTAACCCGGTTGCAAACTTTCATAAGCACCGCCATCACTTTGATCACCGTGAACCTCGTCATCACTATCGAGCCAATCGCGAAGATTATCCGCTAAGCGATCATCGAGCTCCAAACCTCTCAACAATCCTCGAAAGCGCTCAAGCTCATCTTCATTAACCCCTCGACCGCCTGAAACAATATTATTGAGATTATAAAATCGATTTAAGTCAATAATCTTAACAGTGGATAAGCCAATCGCATCTATTTCATATTGATAGGGCCCCATCGCCCAGGATTCTTCCAGTAAATGATCCACACAAACATCTTTTTCAGCATTGCAATTACTGTCATTCTTAATATCTTCTTGCAGCGCTAATATAGCAAACTCTTCTGTTGCCAAGGCGTAGTAATAAGCTTGCGTTCGATTGATCAAACCATTAGTGCGCTGCGTATCGAGAACCTTAGCAACAATCACTTTAGAGGCAATGACGGAGGCAATAGCAAACACCAAAAGCACGGTAATTAAAGCCACGCCCGCCTGCCTTGTAAACAAAGGTAAAACGTCAATAAAAGCACTTCTTTTACTCATAGAAGGAATCACATGTATTCACTCAAGCTGTTAAAGAATTCGATAAATGTAAGAGCTAATTTCATCGTCATCAAATAGTATAGTGACCTCTATTGCAAAGGGCTGAGCCGAAGATTGCGGCAAGGGGTCCCATTCAGCGTCAGCTACAGACTTAAACTGAAATTCAATATCACTCACCCCTGCCATTAGCACTTGCCGTTGAAAATCTGTTGATTCTATCCTGTCAAGTACCGGCCAATATTTTCGAATTAAGAATAAGCGCTCATCATTGTAGAAGGCACTGGTATCATTATTTACTTCAGGATGATAGTCGAGCTGATATTCAACACGCTGTAAATTACTTCGGCGCCAGCCCAGCGGATTCGACCAACCTCGTCGAGTAAAAGCAATTTCACTCTCCTCCCCCTCCAAGACAAGACTCGGCTGCTGAAAGCCTTTCTCATCGATAATTGGACGGTCAACCATATACCGAAAGTCCTTTGCCATTTGTCGATTGACCCGTTGATTCAAGGCCAATGTATCAGATGCTTTTTTATTGGTTGCTTGTGTCAAAATCACCTGATCAAGCATTTGATAAGCAGCAAGGCTTAACCAAGAAAATATAAATAAAGCGATCAAGGCTTCAACTAAGGTAAAGCCATGATGAGAACATTGAGGAAAATCATCAAGGGCTTGCTTGCCGCAATAATCAGATAGAATTTTAGCCGCCATCAGTGAATGTCTACCTTGAAACCACTTAACATCACGGTATTGTAACCACCTCGGCCTAATGCCACTTCTGTCGTCTGTGGTGAAACCATTACATCGATACGGCGTACATCCTCGCGTGGCATTTCACTGACCGTGAGCTTAACTCGCCAATCCCTTCCTGAACGCTGAACAAGTTGCTCGTCGTTAATTAAGTCAGGAAAGGATGGCTCTAACAGCACAGCATTAA
>CALCNB010000037.1 GCA_937897785.1 uncultured Cellvibrionales bacterium
GTGACCCCTTCCGTGTGAAGGAAGTGCGCTACCACTGTGCTAATCGCCCGCACAACCCAATCTTAAACCACCACCCTCAGTGTCTTTGTCGGAACAGGTGGTCGTCTCGCTTCTGTGTATGTATATGTGTGCTGAGGAGAAATTCCAGGGCCCAGTCCAGCGAGATTATTTCCCCATCGGTCAAACGGCAGAAGTCGCTGCCGTGTTAGTGGGCACAGCGGGCGCGGTGGTGGGTGCCAAAGCAGAAAGTGCGCTGACTAAAGCGCAGGGCATGGAGTACACCATTCAGCTGGACCATGGCGAAGTGATTTCAACCGTTCAGGCGATTGAGCAGGCAGACGCAGTGCTGGTGGCGGGCGATAGGGTCAAAATTCTTTCCAATGGTAGCAACGTTCGTGTCAGTAAAATTCAAGGCTTATAAATTGAATCTCGAGAGTGATTTAGCAAGAGCAATACTATGTTAGTGTTGGGCATAGAAAGTTCCTGTGATGAAACAGGGATCGCATTTTATGACACAGAGCGAGGTTTAATTTGCGAAGCCTTGCATAGTCAGATTGATTTACACAGGGAATTTGGCGGCGTAGTTCCTGAGTTGGCATCGCGCGATCATATTCGTAAAACCTTACCGATGATTAAACAGCTGATGACTGAGGCCAATATTACTTCGTCAGCTATTGACGGTATTGCCTATACTGCTGGTCCTGGCTTGATCGGTGCGTTGTTGGTGGGCGCTTCTCTTGGGCGATCGTTAGCCATGGCATGGGGTATTCCCGCGGTTGGCGTCCATCACATGGAAGGCCATTTGTTAGCGCCCATGTTAGAGCAACAGTCGCCAGACTTACCGTTTGTTGCTTTACTGGTGTCGGGCGGTCATACACAGTTAATTGAAGTCGTAGCACTGGGGGATTACCGTTTATTGGGTGAATCGCTCGATGATGCGGCCGGTGAGGCCTTTGATAAGACCGCCAAGATGCTAGGTTTAAGCTATCCGGGTGGGCCTAAAATTGCGGCCCTAGCGGAAACCGGTGAGCCGGGCCGATTTACTTTTCCGCGGCCCATGGTGAATAGACCCGGTCTTGATTTCAGTTTTAGCGGTTTAAAAACGTTTGCCAGAAACACCATTATTCAGTGCCAGCAAGCGGATGGTGAATTAACATTGCAAACCAAAGCCGATATTGCCTATGCCTTTGAAGAGGCTGTGGTCAGCACTTTGTCGATAAAGTGTAAGCGAGCTTTACAGCAGTCAGGTCTCAAGCGCTTAGTCATCGCCGGTGGTGTCAGTGCTAACCAGCGGCTCAGACAGGCCTTAGAGACAATGACCGGCGCGCAACAGGCTAAGGTATTTTATGCCCGGCCCGAATACTGCACCGATAACGGCGCCATGATTGCGCTGGCGGGTGCGCTGCGATTGCAGGCAGGCCATCAAGAACCGCTGTCGATTAATGTGAAGCCGCGCTGGCCATTAACTGAATTAGATGCGATGCAGTTATGAGTAGCGTATAAAAAAATCAATGATCGAGGTGAAACAGTGGCAAATATTTTGATTGAAGATCTTGCTGTCGATACAGTGATAGGTCTTTGTGAGTGGGAAAAGCACACCGAGCAACGCTTATTTTTTGATATTGATATGCAAGTTGATATTAGCGATGCGGCCAGAGGCGATAACCTTGAGGCCAGCGTTGACTACGCCTGTGTCGCCCAGCAAGTGAATGATTTTACCCAAGCACAACAATGCTTATTGCTTGAGACATTAATCGAGCGGTTGTTGCAATATTTACTGGAGCAGCATCCAGCGATTCAAGACCTTACCATAACTATTCGAAAGCCTTTGGCGATTCAGGCCGCTCATTGTGCTGCAATCACGAGCAGTCTCTGTCGTGCTTAGCTGCCGCAATTGAATTTATTGCCGTTAAATTGGCTGCGATTAGAATTGTTGTTTTAATTCAGCTAAACAGATTTTTCGGGCATTTCTCAACGATTCGCCGACCGCTTTGCCGGTTAGGCCTGCGTTAACAAATTGTTCGGCGTTAATTTGATGGCAGCGTTGATAGGCAGTGCGTAAAAACGTGATTGAACCTAATACCGTATGCGCCTGCTCGTCATTAGTTGCGCTTAACGCTTCACAGCAATAGAGTAACTGTTCAAATCTTTCCGGTCTTCGCCACACATCGCAGCGGTCAAATAAATCAATAATTAAGTCGGGTTTACTGTTTTGCGCTTGCATAATATGGTCGCAATAGTGTACGGCCAATAGCGCTAGTTCACTGTATTCATTAGGCACTTTTAATCGTTGTGTAATGGCGTTAACTTGGTCATTGCTACTCGGCTCAGGGCCAATCGTTTTGGCAGTGATGTTTTTTGCTCGGCTGAGATGGTTAATGCCGTGCAAGCATAAAGACCAGCGAACAGGCCCCGACAAATTCTGTTCAGCGCTGTAAGTTAATGCGTCGACGGTGCGCTGGCCTATCTGGCTAGCGACGTTGCGCATATTATCATGCTGATCAAAACAGCGATCGAGCTCGGGTAATAAAGCGGCTAGTGCGTCGCATTGCCGAAGCGTTTGAATAAAAACTTGAGGTGAGGCCTGGTTCAGCGCTTGACTGAATTCACGCCAAATACGTTCGGCTGATAAGGTGGCGAGTTCGCCTGAGCGACTAATATCGCGCATCAGTAGTAATGTTTCTTTAGCAATTGAAAAGCCTAAATGCGCTAGCTTGGCATGAAAGCGTGCCACACGTAAGACCCGCAATGGGTCTTCATTAAAGGCCGGCGAAATATGCCGCAGTTGACGTTGCTGAATATCCTTGAGTCCATGACAGGGATCAATTAACTGTCCGCTATCATCTTGGGCAATGGCATTAATGGTTAGGTCGCGTCTTGATAGGTCTTGTTCAAGGCTAACTTCAGGGTTGGCATCGACAGTAAAGCCCGTATGGCCAGTGCCTCGTTTACGTTCGGTGCGAGCAAGTGCGTATTCTTCTTTACTTTTTGGGTGTAAAAAAACGGGGAAGTCTTTGCCGACTTGCTGGTAATCGAGAGCCTCTAATTCAGCGGCAGAACCGCCGACAACCACCCAGTCACGTTCAGTAACGGGTAAGCCAAGCAACTGGTCACGAACGGCGCCGCCGACTAAATAAATTTTCATTGACTGAGTCTCGGCGCAGGACTGGCGGTGAAGTATTGCTGGTTATCTAGTTGCATTAGTGTTAAATGCTGGCCCCAAACACAGGCCGTGTCGAGACCAAATAGGGTATCGTTATCGGTGTAGCCACCTAGCGAGGCCCAGTGGCCGAAAATAATTCTGTCGTTAATCGATTGTCGGTGAGGGTGTTTAAACCACGCGTAATAGCCGGCAGGTATATCCGCTAAGCCACCCTTGTAGTCGAACTCTAGGCCACCCTTAATATCGCAAATACGCATTCGGGTAAAATAGTTGGTGATGCATCGCAGTCGGTCAGTCCCGCTTAGGTCGGTCTGCCAGTGACTGGGGGTGTTGCCATACATGGTTGCTAAAAATGCGTCTATTGCTTCGCTGTTTAACACCGATGCTATTTCTTCGCTGTAACTTAAGGCTTGTTTGATCGACCACTGTGGTGGCAAGCCGGCATGCGACATAAAATATTGATTATGAGAATCATACTGGCATAGCGGTTGCTGGCGCAGCCATTCCATCCAGTGGTCGCAGTCGGGATGACTGAGGATCTGATCAACAGTATCGCTGCTTTTGGCTTGACGATGGCCAAAGTAAATGGCCAATAGATGGAGATCGTGATTGCCCAGTACACAGCGTAGGCTATTACGATTTTCATACAGAAACGCTAAGGTCGCTAAAGAATCAGGGCCGCGATTGACCATGTCACCGGCCACCCAAAGGCAATCTTGCTCAGGATTGAAATTGACTTGATTTAAGCAGTCCATTAATTCTGTATAGCATCCTTGAATGTCGCCGACTGCGTATTGCGTCATATTACTGTCCGAGCATGAATGATTAACACGGCCTTATATTATTGAAGTGAATTAGGGTGAACCAAACCAAACGGTTCAATAATGGCATTGAAATCTACGCCTTCAAAACTGCGCATTTTATAACTGCCTTCCATGGTACCCGTTTTCGTTGAAAGTATTGCGCCACTGCTGTAGCTGTAAGATTGTCCCGGCATGATGTCGGGCTGTTGGCCGACGACACCTTCACCTTCAATTTCCCTAATGGTAGGTAGTTCAGTTGTTTCAGACATTTTTGATGTTAAATCATTTAAGAAATCTACCCTCTCTCCACCATATTGAGCACTTGTAAGCGATCCTGAAAATTGAACAGCTGCTTCTCCAGCAGAACTTTGAAGAT
>CALCNB010000038.1 GCA_937897785.1 uncultured Cellvibrionales bacterium
CCGCTCAAGCCGATAACCCACCCTTTAAGAGCGGATTTGCCGATTTTCTTAGGTGCTGAGGGCCCAAAGAATGTCACTCAAACTGCCGAAATTGCCGACGGCTGGCTGCCACTGTATTACTCGCCTTATCGTCAGGAAGTCTATGCTGATCAGTTGAAGGCAGCAAAGCCTGGTTTTGAAATTTCTGCGATGGCTATCGTCTCAGAAACAGATACTGTAGAGGAAGGATTGATGCCTGTGAAGGCTATGCTGGGTTTTTATATCGGAGGCATGGGCGCCAAAAAACGTAATTTCCATAAAGATTTAATGGGTAGGATGGGCTTTGAAGAAGAAGCTAACCAAGTCCAAGAGTTGTTTTTTGAAGGTAAGCGTGACGAGGCAATTGCTGCAGTCCCCGACGCCTTTGCCGACGAAATTTCTTTAGTTGGACCAAGAGAGCGAATTAAAGAAAAGCTGCAGGATTGGGAAAACTCGCCGGTCACTTCGCTGTTAATTATGGGCGATACCAACTTGCTTCGTACCATGGCGGAATTAGTTCTTTAACGTTTTTTTGCAACGCATTTCCCTGCAGTACCGACGCAAAGTAAGCCAGCAACAATTGAGCTAATTGTTGCTGGCTTTTTGGTTGGTCTTTTTTAAACTCACAATCGTTCGTCCATAGAATTTTTTGGTCATTGAATATGTCACTGAATCTTGATTCCTTCTGTCAGCAGTTACCGATTGAACGCTGCGATATTCCTTTATTCAATGACTGTTCCCCGACGCTGTATTTGATTCGCCTCGACCAATTACGTTGTGGGACTAATGACCGCGTGATGGGCAATAAAATTTTTAAATTGCTACCCAACCTACAATTGGCTAAAGAGCAGAATTATCGTCAAATCGTTAGTTTTGGCGGTCCATGGTCGAATCATCTGCATGCGCTCGCGGCCGCCGGTGAGGCGTTTGATTTTGATACCGTAGGTCTGGTTCGCGGTGAGCGACCAGAGCAGCTGTCGGCGACGTTATGCGATGCGCAGTCCTTGGGTATGCGGTTACAATTTATCAGTCGCAGTGATTACCGTAGGCTTTGCGGCGGCCTGGATCGATCGTTCATAGAGCAGCAATTTGGCCGATCTTGGGTGGTGCCCGAAGGCGGTTCAAACACGGCTGGGCGCTCAGGGGTGCGCGCAATGGGTAGGGCCATCGCCTTGCAGTTGCCTTCTAGTGTCGATCATATTTGGATGGCTGCAGCAACTGGCAGTACGATGGCGGGTATGATTGAAGGCGCAGTCGAGGCTCAGCAGGGTAACAGCGAAGGTTTATTTTATGGCGTGATTAATGGGGTCAATGTCCTCAAGAATAGTGGCTTAGCTGAAGCCTTAACGGCTGGCTTGGCAGCTAATCTAAAAGTCGATAGAAAAATGAATTCTGTCGGGGTTGAGGCCGGCTCAGTACGATGGCGGGTTCTCAATGATGCGCATTGTGGCGGCTATGCCAAGGTGAATGCTGATTTGCTGGCATTTCATCGTCAGTTGGAACAGCAGTTGGGTGAGCCAGTTGATCATGTTTACATGGCCAAAGTGTTTTATGCCTTGTATCAATCCTTGCAAGCGGGTGAGTTGTCGGATGCCAATGCAATTGCCGTGATTCACAGCGGCGGGCAGCAGGGTCGACGAGGCTTGCCTGAGAGGTGAGTGTGTTAACGGCAAACTTATAAGAATTTGGCCTAGCGTGATAGCCAATCGTTGGGAACCACAAACCCGTATTGGAGTGGATGCTGATCATCCAGTTGATAGACCACCATCTCAGGCGGTTCTTGATTCAATGCGTTGTGGTCGTTTGCCGCTGTGATCCACAGCTGTTGCTCGGTTAAGGTATCGAGCCAGAACGGTTTGTCGACTGAGCAGAAACGCAGACGATGATTGGCCAACAGGGCCTGCCATTCGTGTAAAAAAAGCCAGTGGCCCTTCAAATGATGAGGATTTAAATGCCGCGGTGTATGTCGATCGACTGACTGATCGCTGTGTCGATAAAATAATCGACCACCAACATGTAAGTGCTTGACCAATGGTTGCTTGCTGAGTAGTTTTTTTTGTTTGTGGGTTAACGCTGATTCAAGCGTTGCTAAGGCGGCAGGGTGGTCGGCTAAATTGAGCTGTTTATTAATACTGTGGTGTAACTTTACATCGAGTCGATCACTTTTGCCGGGGCCGTGCCAGTGTTCCCATGCGCTGTCGTTTAAGCCGTCGGCTAAATAGTATTTGCTGGCAATTTCACAATGCACCAAGCCGAGTTTATGATGCTGATAGATCAGGTCGAATTCACCGAGATCTTGGCCGTTATGACGGGCTTTAAGATTTGCGCAGATGAGTTCAGTCTCATGGCTATGAGTTAAAAAATATTGCCATAATCGCTCATGGTAAACACCCAGCTTGAGCCGCTGGGAACTGGCTAAAAAATCGATCAGTGACTCAGGTGCTTGATCTAGTGCAGTCAGCCATTTTTTATAAGTGGCGTTAAGTGCAAAAACCGGTTGATTGGCTGTCTGCGCTGCTTCAGCGCGTGGCGCTATGGCTACGCGCTGTTGATCGGTTGAGGCGGTAATGGCCAATATCTGAATCAAGGCGGGACCAAAAACTGCCTGCGCGAGCATTCTGACTTCACGGCATTGTAATTGGTCAATAAAGTCTTTTTGTTTGGTTTCTGGCGCTAAGTTGTTGCACATGGCTCTCATCTGCTCGGTTAACAGCGGTTATGCTAATGGTTTATCAACGAATTGAGTCTTTCAAAGCTGTAGTCTTGGCGTATTTGTGCCTATAATTGCACTCTTATACGTCGATCATTGTATTCTTGAGACGATGGCAATCATTGAATAATAACAGGTACTTTAATGACCTCGCAATTTAGAAATATAGGATTAATTGGTCGTGTTGATAGCGATTTGGTTCGTCAGTCTGTTCAGGCCCTTGTAGTGCTGCTACAACAGCGTGAGTTGACTGTGGTGCTGGAAGAGGAAACGTCTAAAGCATTAGACAGCCATAGCCTACAAGTGGCTAGTCGAAAGTTAATTGGTGAGGTCTGTGACATGGTCATTGTCGTGGGGGGCGATGGCAGTTTGCTGGGCGCTGCCCGCGATCTCGCTCGTCACGATGTACCCGTACTAGGAATTAATCGAGGCAAGTTGGGATTTTTAACGGATATTGCACCTGAAGATATCGAAACCGGCGTTAGCTGTGTTTTAGAGGGTAATTATGAAACAGAAACGCGGTTTTTATTAGAAACTGAGTTAAAGCGAGCGGGCGCTGTCGTCGGTCAGTCTGATGCATTTAATGATGTTGTTTTACACAGTGGCCAGGCCCCTAAAATGTTGAGTTTTGAACTTTATATTGAAGGCGAGTTTGTTTATTCACAACGCTCAGATGGCTTGATTGTCTCTACGCCTACGGGTTCTACTGCTTACTCTTTATCCGGCGGCGGGCCAATTATGCATCCCCGGCTTAATGCTATTGTGCTTGTGCCGATGTTCCCGCATACCTTAAGTAGCCGACCCTTGGTTGTTGATGGTAACAGCGAAATAAAAATTATTGTCAGCGAGAGTAATCATGTTTCGCCCCGTGTTAGTTGTGACGGCCAAGTTAACCTTGGCTTGCAACCAGGTGATGTGCTTTATATTCGTAAGAAGTCCAAAAAATTGAAATTAATTCACCCTGAAGGCCATCAGTTTTATCGTACTTGTCGAGATAAGTTAGGCTGGGGTGCACAATTCATAGATGGTTAACGCTCATGCAGCTGATATCCTTGTCTGTTGCTCTCG
>CALCNB010000039.1 GCA_937897785.1 uncultured Cellvibrionales bacterium
CGGCGCGCCTGACCATTGAGGCCGCCCCGGGACGACCCGCAATTTTATTCACCGCCGATAAGGGGTTTTATCGGGTCACCGGCCAAGCTGCCAATACCAAGGAATGGAAAACGTCTAAGCGGGGCATAAAAGGACCAAAAGCACCACGGCATGTGACTTTCCAAACCGTCAGTGACGTGCCTGGCCATACAGGGGAAATGGCTGAAATGCAGCAATGTAAAAGTCAAACCCTCGACTTTATCACCGGTCTTAATTTATTAACCGATAGAAAAGGTCGATTTGATTTATTGATTGGCCCAGAACGACCCGCCAACTATAAAGGAAATTTTTTACTGTCACGTAAATTACTCGCCTGCCCAAGCAATGATACATCGGCTGTCAAAGAGGCAAAATGGCTGGCGGTGCGAGAAATATTTTCGGATTGGGAAAATGAAATTCCATTAGAGTTAGACATTGTTCGACTCGATAGCGCCGGCCTTAGTAAACCCCCGATCACTGTAGAACAACTCACAACTAAGCTCAATAATATTGCTAAAGAAGTGCCTAACCAAATTCGATTTTGGAATTTAATTATGGAGTTCCCACTGGAAGTCGCCCGCGATGCTAATCAAGATGGTCAGCGTAACTTACCGGTCAATGGTATTAATCAACCGGCCCCGCCATTCACAGCAGGTGGTGTCGCTGGCGCTAAACAAATTTATGCCTCTGGTGTATTTGACTTTGCTGATGATGAGGCCTTAGTCATTAAAATCACAGCACCCATAGAGCCGCACTATATCGGCTTTCAATTAAACAATTTGTGGATGGAAGGCCCTGACCAGCAAAATTATGTTAGCAGCTTATCTGGCCATCAATTACCGATTGCCAGCGACGGTTCGCGTTATTATATTATCGCCCACCATGACCCAGGCGTCGAAGGCTGGGTATCCACCACCGGCATTCAACACGGTTTTTTTGCCATGCGTTTTTTATTTAGAGATGATCCAGACCAACAACAACTACCCGCTGCAGAAACTATGCTAGTTCCATTAGCAGAACTGAAAAATGTCCTGCCTAGTGATACGAAATTAATAACTTCAGAGCAGCGCTTGAAAGAGATTAGCATCCGTCAGCAACATATCAAAAGACGATGGCGTGGACACTAAAATGTGACGAAGATGCTGACTAGATATAAAAGCAAGCCGGCAAAAACACCTGCCAATACATCATCAAGCATTACGCCTAAACCACCATGAACATGCTTATCAAGATAATTGATAGGCCATGGTTTCCAGATATCAAATAAGCGGAACAGGCAAAAACCAACTAACAGCCATAAAAAACCGGCAGGGGCGAACATCATCGTCAGCCAAAAACCAACAAATTCATCCCAGACAATCGCGCCGTGATCTTGCACACCTAAGTCTTTACCCGTTTTATCGCAAAAATAAATGCCAATAAAAAAAGTTGCTGCTAAAAAAGAACTTTGAAATAACAGTGGTTGCTCGGCCAACCAAAGCCAAATCGGTATTGAAGCGATTGTACCTACTGTTCCGGGCGCCTTAGGGCTAAGACCGCTACCAAAGCCCAAGGCTAAGAAATGCGCTGGGTGAGCGAATAAAAACTGCCATGTAATCTTCATAAGATAAACCATTGCAATAAAAAATTAAAAATGTTGGTAGCCTTCAACTTTAAAACTCGTCCAATTGTTTCCAAGCAACTTAACGCCACTACCACTTTTCACTGTGCCTATTCGATGACAAGGCAGCTGGTGTTTGTTTGATAAATCCATTATCGCCTCAGCCATAGGTGGCGCAGCAGTAAAGAGTAATTCATAATCATCACCACCGCTCAATACCCATTGCTTTATTTTGTCAGGGTCAGTGTGAGAAAGTAGGCCAGAATGTAACGGTAGCAAATCGCCCATAATTGATAACTGCGTCTGACTCTGCTCAGCAATATGCTGGGCGTCCGCTAACAGGCCATCTGAAATATCTATCGCTGCATTTGCGAATGTCAATAACTCAACACCAAAATCGAGTCGTGGTTGTGGCGCATAAAAGGATTCCTTTAGATTTTCTTTTTCCGCCAGGTCACAGGGCCATTCGT
>CALCNB010000040.1 GCA_937897785.1 uncultured Cellvibrionales bacterium
CGGCCTGCTCGGCGATAGCAATTAATTTTTTAGCATAATTGACGTAGTAAGTGCTGCTGTAGCAAGCTGTACTAGAGTTATTCGCTGGCTGAACATAGGACAAGGCAGCTTGCACATGCACACGCTTTGCTAAGGCCGGTTGGCCTTTACTGTTCGCGAGCGCATTAGCCGCAGCGGCCTGTTGATCTTTTTTCACCATGTATGAAATAGAGAAACGAAGATTTTCAGCGTCATTTAAAGCATCAAAGTTGCGAATAATCAGGGTATTATTTTTTTCGCTATCACCGCCAGCATCCACTAACAGATCAATACTTTGCTGCTGAACATCGGTAGCATAATGTTGAAAGCCTAATTGATTTGCACCACGCATGAGTATCTGCAGGGGCAAGCGAGCGCCCTCAGCATTGATCACACACTTAGCATTTCGGATAACTTGATAGGGATTAAACCCGTGCTCTAAGGCAATTTGATAGCTCTGACCACCGCCAATTTCTAAACTAGAGAAACCCACCGCCATCGCTTGTTTGACCATCAGGCTTAATTCTGCCTGATCAAAGGTCCAAACACCCGTTGACTGCATCATATCGCGCAAAACCCAACCAATATTGACGGCCTTGGCAGCTTCACTACTCACTGAAGCTTGGCTTTCTGTTGATGCCATTAAGGAATCCCCAAAGAAATAAATTTAAGTTAATGTATGATACCGCATGTGAGCGACGCTAAAAAGAAAATTTTTAATACGCTACGCCTGCTTATGCGTTAGGCAGTGAAAACATAGCCAAAAAATCACAGTTACGGGTAGTCCAATTTCAAACAAAAAAATCGCTAATCATTAAGCAGCAACATTGATGGAGAAATACTATGGTGGGAATATAAGTGGCAAACATTGGCGCACCTTTATAAATACCAGTGTTGAAATAAACCGCATTAAACGACATCGCGCCACTAAGATTTAAATAAGAAACATCATCATTCGAGTTTCTTTGACGCAGTAATCGAGCATGTTATTTATTGCTAGTTGGTACTGCCCGCAATAGCTGTATGCTTTTTGAGCTGGATTTGGGCAGGTTTCTTATGAATTGTTAAAGCAATAGATCCCCCAAAATCTGACCGTGAAAGAATTTTCATAGCAAGCTCTTGACTTGTCAAAGAAACAATCAATGGGGAAAGAATGGCTGAAGATGAAAGAATTGGTGGGTCGTGCTGGGTTCGAACCAGCGACCAATTGATTAAAAGCCAACTGCTCTACCAACTGAGCTAACGACCCCGAACTGTTTTTAAACCTGCATAATGACCGTATTTCAATGAAATTGTCTTAGGGTAAGTGCCGAAAAACATAAATTCATTGCATCACATGCGTCTAGAAAGGTGGCTATATTAACGGCCAAACTACAAAATACAAGACTTTTTTCTAGTAAATTGAAGAATTTATTAGAAAAAAGAGATTCTCGGTATTTTTTAATAATAATGCGTCGGATCAACTACCCCCGCAGCTTCAAAACCTTCGGCACGCAACCGACAACTATCACATTCCCCACAGGCTTTACCGCTTTCATTCGCTTGATAACAGGAGACCGTTTGCGCGTAATCGACACCCAAAGAAGCCCCTTGATGAATAATTTCAGCTTTCGTCATCTTCAACAGTGGAGCATGAATTATAGAACCATGACCCTCAACACCTGCCTTAGTTGCAGTATTAGCCATCGCCTGATACGCCGCTAAATAGTCTGGGCGGCAATCGGGGTAGCCAGAATAATCAACCGCATTGACACCGATAAATATTGCATCTGCCTTGATCACTTCAGCATAGCCAAGCGCAAAACTTAAAAATACTGTATTCCTAGCTGGCACATAGGTAATAGGAATACCTTCTGAGGCCTGCTCTGGCACCTTGATATCCATATCGGTTAGCGCTGAGCCTCCAATAACACTCATATCAAAACTGATGACACGATGCGCTTTAGCTTCACTGGAATGTGAGAGTTTTTCTGCCGCTGCTAATTCAGCACGGTGTCGTTGGCCATAATCAAAGCTAAGGGTATAACACTGATACCCTTCTGCTAAGGCAATGGCTAAAACGGTGGCCGAATCCAGGCCACCAGAAACCAACACGACTGCTTTTTTTTCTGTCATAACACTATCAACTGTCTGATAAAATAGAGGTCTATCTTTATCGACCTGATTCATCGCCCCAAATTAGCTTGTGCATTTGTATCTGCATACGAACCGGTAATCCACTATCAAGTATCCACTGGGCAAGCAATTGCTCATTAAAATCATCTTGACGCTGAAAAACACCCTCAACATCAAATACGGGAGAAAACAAAATATTGTCGACACGATCGTAAAGCTGATACTGATCGATAATCTCAACTGACCAGATAAAATCCTCTCGATTGCAGATCACGAATTTAACCTCATCTTGTGGCACGAGTAGAGGAATGTTTTCGTAACGATTTTTATCTAACTCTTGAGAACTGGGTGTTTTCAAATCAACCACTCGTTTAACTCGGGGGTCTACATCGGCAATATCGAATGCACCACTGGTCTCTAATGAAACTTTATAGCCTTTATCACAAAGTTGGGTTAATAATGCAATGCAGTTATTTTGTGCCAGTGGTTCACCGCCCGTGACACAAATATACTCAGTTTTATAAACCTCTATTTCATCCATCAATACTGACAACGACTTAACAGAACCGCCTTTAAATGAGTAAGGTGTATCGCAGTAACTACAGCGTAATGGGCAACCCGTTAAGCGAACAAACACGGTTGGAAAACCCACCAAAGAAGATTCACCTTGAAGCGAATAAAAAACTTCAGACACGCGTAAACTTAGATCAGTGACTAGCGTTTGAGAATCAACAGAGACGGGCTTAAATAGCGCCATTATTGTAGCCTTTAAATCAATAATTAGCGCAAATTACTGTTTAAGTATTCGCGTGCAGGATTGGCCGCTGTACTCTCAGCATGATCGCTAAGAACGGATTCGAGCGTACTTCTAGCCTTAGCTGATTGACCTAACTGATGGTACACCTTACCTAACTTAAACTTCGCATCAGCTACT
>CALCNB010000041.1 GCA_937897785.1 uncultured Cellvibrionales bacterium
GTCTTCTTCGTAAAGACCGATGAGATCATCTTCAATTTGAGCTGTCGCTGTCGAACAAATAAATAAAAACAGAATAGCGAAATAGGTTGGAATGTGCATGACTAGTATCTCGTTAGCGTCAAGTTAAGCTAATTGCCTGTATCGATAAGCCAAAATGATTGAAAACTCTCATTGCCAACAACGGCTTGCGGCATTTAGCCAGTAACAGCTGTTAATATTAGGGATTGCCCAATACTAAAATTATAGGCTATTTTCAGGATTTCACATTGAAGGGCGCAATCGGATGTCATTGCAATTGTAAAATGTGATGTAGGACGTTTTTTAAATTAAGATCAATAAGATAGCAGGCAAAGTTTAGGGCAGCTGGGCCAGCTCAACGCCATGTTTAGCTTCTTTGAGGATGTCTAAGCGGGATTTCATCGGGGGGATTTCTTCACCATCAATTAAAATATCCAGCAATATAGGGCCTGATGGCGATTGAAGCTCCGTTAGATCAATATCACTGAAGTCTTCCCAGCACTCAATTCGATGCCCTTTGACGCCCATAGCCTGAGCCATTTCAGCAAAATTAATCGGCGGCAATTCAGCGCCTATTTGTTCCGCCTTATTCATCCGTTGACCGTGTCTGACCATGCCGTATCCTTGATCATTCAAAATTACATAAATAACGGGAAGTTGATGCTCAATGGCCACAGTGATTTCTTGACCCGACATAAGATAAGAACCATCACCTGTAATACACACAACCGGTGATTGTCGGTTACCAAATGCAGCGCCCACCGCCGCACCGATAGCCCAGCCCATCGCGCCAAAACCCATGGCAATGTAAAAAGCATCCGCTTTGGGTAGATGCATGTAATGCGTCGCCCAACTCCAAGCATTGCCCGTATCAATAAAATAACGGCTATTATTAGCGCACTTTTCAGTCAGCGCCGCCATTAAACGCTGCGGTTTTATAGGTAGGTCTTGGCTTAATGTTTTTTCTGGCTCAACAATTTCTATGTTGGCCGGCATCAACTGAGCCATCAGTTTTTGACTCCCTTGCGTCGCTTGAAGCGCATCGACTGTGGCATGGGGATAGGCAACGTATTTCGTATCAATGCCAGCAATCAGCTTGGCGAATAAGGTATGTAAGTTGCCATATACATGTAAATAGGCCATCGGAGAGCGATCAAAGCTGCCCACTGAAGAGGCGATATGCACTAAGCGATCATTCAGTAAGGCTTGGGTATCCCAGCCTGCGGTATCCAACTCATTAAAACTGGTGCCCACCGCTAACACTAAATCGACACTGTCATCGACCAATGCACGTCGAGCACTTTCATGGCCGCCAAAACCAAACACACCACAATAGCGAGGGTGACTAGCACCTAACCAACGTTTTCCGGCAGGCGAGCTGACGATATTCGCTTCGACTAAATCGGCAAAATGCAAAATTTGGTCGGCAGCATCACCGCAATCTTCGCCAATTAAAACCGTGATATTACGGCCATTCAGCCGAGACGCCTCGATCGCTGACAGTAAGGCTTGATAACTGGCATCGTCGACTGCAACTGGCTCTCTAAGCAGGGTCGCCACATTAAAGCTAGCAGCGGCATTCGGCACGGGCATTGATAAAATATCAGCTGGAATACTCAAATGAACAGGCCCGCGAGGGCGTCGAAAGGCGGTTGATAAGGCAGTGAATAATTTACCCTCTAATTGATCAGGATGCGAGACCAGCGAGCTGTAGCGTGTACAGTGATCAAAGATAGACACGACGTCGACTAAATCACTCGACGACTCTTGAAAACCTCGCTGACCAAAGCTCGGTAAGGCCGTTTGAGGGGTAATCACCAGCATCGGCACGCGATCGACATAGGCATTAGCCACACCGGTCAGTAAATTCGTTGCCCCTGGGCCCGTGGTTGAACAACAAACACCTAACTTACCCGTTGATCGCGCATAGCCGTCAGCCATAAAAGCAGCGCCCGTTTCGTGCCTAGCCACCACCATTTGGGGCCCCGATACTAAGCGAGACCTTTTTCGCTCAAGCGCGCGGGAGTGATGAACCGATGTTTGAGGAATTTCGCCCTTATGACGCCGGGCTAAAGCATCAAACAGCCCTTCAATCGCGCCACCGGGTATTCCAAAAACATACTCGACATCGATTTGACTGAGATAATCAACGATCAAATCAGCGTAAGTGAAAGCGGGGGTAGCCGTTTTAGCTGGCGCCTGTGACTTACCAATAATATGTTTTATTTCAGACACTTAATACCCTTTAAGTTTGAATAAACACAGGCAAAAACACACTGATAATCAACTTTATTAACCAGTCTATGCCTTATGAAACACCCCAACAACGACCAATAGCTTATCCAATAATTTTCTGCTTACTATAGCCGATATTTTTACAGCCATACCTTCAGTTTGTCATGTAAATTATTGGTTTTAATGAATTATTTACAAATGAATTAAAAAATAATCAAATATTGGCGGCAAATTACCAAATATCTGCCAAACTTAAAGCTCAAAGCACTCATTTTTACTGCATCAGTTGCACGATTAGGCTATTTAATAAACCAACCAATGACGGTAATTATGCTAGGGATACTGCACACAATTGACTCATATAACAGCACCTAAGCAAGCGATTTGCTATTCAAGCAATAAACTACCTCGCAGTTTCTTTCGGCGTGTTGCCTGCTTATTGCTGCTTATAATGATTAGCGCTTTAAGCCATGCTGACCGTCCTATTACCTCGTTGGAATCCAGCAACAATGCCCCGATTAGAACAACCTTAATCATGCCTTTAGTTGCAGGTGCCGCTAAAAGCATATATCAAGATGTCACTGAAGGTATAACATCAAATAAAGATCTAAAAATTTCTATTCTGATGGTTGATAAAACGTCATCCATTGAAATGGTTGAACAACATATTCTGGAAAACAACAGTGAATTAGTCATTGCGCTGGGTAATACTAGTTATCGCTTAGCCGCCTTATTACCCATCGATACACTGGTCATTGCTGGAGGAATTACTGGCAACCAGTCATTGAGGCCAACGCTCAGCTTGTCCAGCGATCCTGAAGCGGCACTAAAAGAATTGAAACGAGTTGCTCCCCATATTGAAGATGTGATGCTCGTATATAACGAATCACTTAATGGCTGGTGGTACCACAAGGCAAAAAAAATTGCCCCCAAATATGGATTTAATATTGTTGGCTACAACGCTAAGGATATTAGGGCCGGTGTTCAGTCATATCAGCAATTATTAGATGATGCCACGCCAAACACCTCAGCCATCTGGTTGCCGTTACGAAATATTGTGCCTTCTAAAACCATACTGCCAATGTTACTCGAGCGCGCATGGAGTAAAAAGTTAGCGGTATTTTCTAACAACCCTTCGCATACAAAGCTGGGTGGCCTAATGGCCATCTACCCAGAACATCAAAAAATGGGCAGCCAGCTAGCTGAATTTGCTGCTGACCATTTTCAAGGTAAAACAAATGACAGCATTATTGGCACTCAAGAACTACGTATTGCCATTAATTTACGAACCAGCTCACACATTGGTATTCGCTTAAGTGCATCAGATCAGGCTGGGTTTGATAAAGTCTACCCAACGCAACGCTAGTGGAGGAATAATGAATTTTATACAGTCAATCAATTCCTCTTTATACGCTAGAAAAAAAGCGGAAACTAAAAAGCCACAAAGCTTTCAAAAAAAGCTTTTTATCAATTTTGCCATCACCGGTTTTATCATTGCTATTGCCGCTGCATTTGCCTATTCCTATATCGCCAGCAATATGATTGCCACATTTTATGAACGGGAGGGCTTACAAGCGACTGAGCACTTTGCTCAACTCAGTGAGCTGGCGTTAATTTACGAAAGCGGTGAAAACGCCAAAGAAGCAGCATTAGCCACTTTAAATTATCCGAGCATCAAGCATGTCGCAGTCATCAGCGATAGCAATATTATTATCTTAGCCGAAGGTGAAACTAATGAAGCGATACTCTCATCGCTAGAAAAAAATGACTGGCAAGATAAGGCTGCAAAAATCTTCTCTAGCAGCCAAGCAACATGGCAAGTTGCTGCGCCAGTCTTCACTTCATATAGTGAAGATGAAAATAGCTTTGGCCTAAACGATGAAGGCATAGAAGAGATCTACCTAGGCTATGTTGCCTTACAAATTGATACATCTGAATTGCGAAACTTTCAATTGCTATTATTTATACGAAACCTCGGCCTTGGTCTCGGCTATGGCTTAGTATTCGCCACGCTATTAATACTCACCTTACGGCGGCTATTAACGCCAATGAATAAACTCACTCAGGTTATGGAGCAAACATCAGACGGCAACTATAAAATTTCTGATATCGACGATAATGCATCAAAAGAAATCATTAAAGTCGCTGAAGTTTATAACCAAATGATTTCTAATTTAGCTGAGCGCGATCAAAAATTACGTAGCCAAAAAAATCTACTGAAAACAGAAGTTGCTTTAAGAACCAGCGAACTAGTCCAAGCAAGAGACGCCGCATTAGAGGCTAATCAGCATAAAACCGAGTTTCTTGCCAATGTCACTCACGAACTTCGAACACCACTGCAAAGCATTATTGGTTATTCGGAAGTCGTCAAAGAACTACTGCTTGATGAAGGGGTTATTCATACCCAAGGCGACCTCGATAAAATCACGCATAATGCAGACCACTTATTAGGTTTAATCAATTCCATTTTAGATATATCAAAGATTGAAGCTGGTAAAATGGAACTTAATAACCAGCAAACTAATATCGCTGAATTACTTAATAAAGTAGCTGATACCATTGCACCGCTTATCGAAAAAAATGACAATACATTAATTGTTAATACAGAAAATATTCAACAAGACATCGACATTGATCAAAAGAAATTATTTCAAGTGCTGTTAAATTTGTTGAGCAACGCAGCTAAATTTACCCACCAAGGCTCCATTCAATTATCGGCTTCAATCAATAATGAGCTTTTAACTATTGACGTTATCGATAGCGGTATCGGTATTAGCCCACAGCAGCAAGCCGTTATTTTTGAGCCTTTCAGACAAATAGATGGCAGTGAAACGAGGAAATTTGTTGGCACCGGTCTAGGACTATCAATCGCGATGAATCTTACTAAATTAATTGGAGGTGATATCAGCCTCAATAGCGAAGTAGGCAAAGGGTCATGCTTCCAATTAACACTACCAATAAGCCAACAATTAGGCGCAACAGAAGCGGTTAATTAGTAGCGTTACTTCTTTATGCCAGGCCAAAAAAGACTAATCAGCCATACCCAAAACGAGTTACCTTCTAATACCATGCGGTCGATCTGATCATATTCTTTTGCATGCTCTAATGGATCAGCAAAAAAATCGCCTCTGGTTTTAAATCCTTGCTCGGGATCAAGATCACGAACCTTAACCGCTGGATTCCCTGCTACGATAGTATTTTCCGGTACATCTTTAGTGACCACTGAACCTGCCGCTACGATACTGTTCTCACCGATATGTACTCCTTTCAAGACAGTGGCATGATCGCCAATCCAAACATTGTCTTCAATGATAACAGGCTTGCTAGCTTGGTCGCGACTCATGCGATCATATACACCATGCCAGTCTGAGTCTGTAATGTAAGCGCCGTTAGCGAACATGCAACTATCGCCAATGGAGATTTTATTTGCCGCGCTGATTCTTACCCCTGGAGATATCATCACATAATGACCGATAGTTATTTCGCCCTCACCTTCACTTACACCCCAAACACCAATCGAGACGTGGCGATCTGGTTCAGCGACGATCGTTGCACAATCACCTAACGAAATTCCCTCGCCATTGATCTTAATATGCCATGGCCGCATAAAGGTGCCAAATTGGCCTAGGGATTTAAATCGCGGGCGCAAAAAATATTCGGCATAGGCGCTTCGTAACCTTAGATAGGTTTTTTTAATCCAGTAAGGTCGATAATCTTTTTGCATTATCAGTGTTCCTAAGGTATTTAAATCAACTGAAACGTTAGATATACATATCTAATGATATACTATGCCATAATATAAACCCTAATATAAAAAAATTGACAATTGTTTATTAACAGCGATTATTCAAGCCACGACTATGGAATACTCTTCAAGTAATGTTGACAGCAATCAAACTGAAGCGCATGACAAGGTCGGTGAAGTCGTTCAAAAACATTGGCGTACGCAGTTTCAAAAACCTATTGCAGAACACAACCAACGCGCTTATCAACAAGCAATAGCGGCAATAAATAAGCCATCTATTATATTTGATTCCGGTTGCGGCAATGGTAATAGCACTTTGAAACTAGCCGCCCAATACCCTGATTCCTTTATTATCGGTATCGATAAGTCCCTATCACGCCTCACTAAGCAAGGAGATAAGGCCAGCCAATCGCTTAACAACCCTAATTTTATCTTAATTAGAGCGGACCTTATCGATTTCTGGCGCCTAGCTGAGAATGACAATATAGCATTGCTGCGGCACTTTATACTCTACCCAAACCCGTGGCCGAAAAAAAACCATTTGAAACGGCGCTGGCATACCTCTCCATTATTCAAAACAATCATCGCCCTAGGCGGTCAACTTGAAATAAGGAGCAATTGGCCTATCTATATCGAAGAATTTTCTACCGCATTAACAACACAGCGATTTACCAGCCAAAAAAAATTACTGGAAATACATAATGATCAATGGCTGTCGGACTTCGAAAAAAAATACCACAAAAGTCAACATAGCTTATGGCAGTTAACCGCTGATCTTACGGTTGACAACCGTAACAATGGGTAACAAAATCAACCTATATGTGGCAACACACAGAATATTTGCCTCACTTAAGGATCTTATATGACTAACAATCCGCCACTTCCTTCGGATCCTCAATTCGCCAGTGAAAAAATAAAGATCTGGAAATGCATCTTAACAGAGGCAAAAAAGGAAGCTAAAGCTGAGCCCTTATTGGCTGACTTCTTGGATCAAGCCATTCTCAACCATGATAATTTTGCCTCAGCTTTATCGCTTCATCTCTCTAACCTTCTTTGCAATCTCACGGCTTCCGCTCAGTCACTGCAAGAGATATTTAGCGAAGCTTACGAAAAAGATAATACGATTGTAGACGCTGCTTTTAGCGATATTTTAGCGATTCGTAATCGTGATTCAGCTTGTAATGAATGCGGCACCCCATTTTTATACTATAAGGGATTTCATGCCTTACAAGCTTTTCGTGTAGCGCATTGGCTTTGGCATCAACAACGGCGTGAATTTGCATTGTTTCTGCAAAGCCGCATATCGACCTGCTTTAGTGTTGATATTCATCCTGCTGCAAAAGTGGGTTTTGGTTTAATGTTGGACCATGCAACAGGGATTGTTATCGGAGAAACCAGTGTTATCGGTGACAATGTTTCGATCATGCAATCCGTCACGCTTGGCGGTACCGGCAAAGAAACCAAAGATCGTCATCCTAAAATAGCAGCTGGCGTATTGATTGGCGCCGGCAGTAAGATTTTAGGCAATATCAATGTTGGTGAAGGGGCAAAAGTCGGTGCAGGCAGCGTAGTGCTTAACGACGTTCCTGCACACTCAATGGTTACCGGTGTGCCGGCCGTCGTTATAGGCAAACCTGACGAAGCAATGCCTTCATTGTCTATGAATCAAAATTTAAGCTAATGATAACGACATGTAGTCATCGATTGACTACTGATGATAATACGGGGAAAACTGCTTAACCGCTTCAATAAAGGCGGCCGCATGTTCGGGTTCAACGTCTGGCGTAATGCCATGCCCGAGATTAAAAACGTGGCCAGAGTCTGCGTCATGCTGCCCGTAAGACGCGAGCAATCTTTTGACTTCTTCTTCAATAACCGAGATAGGCGCCAATAATATATTAGGATCCATATTCCCTTGCAACGCTACTTGCGATCCTACTTTGGCTTTTGCAACACCGAGATCCACTGTCCAATCAAGACCAACCGCATGGCAGCCGCATTGACTAATAGTCTCCAACCAAGGTGCTCCACCTTTAGTGAAAGCAATAACAGGCACCACCGTACCATCCGGTCGATTAACCTTTAAACCAGCAATGATCTTCTGAATATAAGCCAGCGAGAATTCCAAATAGCTGGCGTGACTAAGGACACCGCCCCAAGTATCAAATATTTGTACTGCTTGCGCACCGGCATCAATCTGGGCGTTCAAGTAATTAGTCACGACTATCGCCAACTTATCTAACAACAGGTGCATTGCCGTTGGATTGGCATAAAGTAAACGCTTAATCTTTTTAAATTCGCGGGTCGAGCCACCTTCAACCATATACGTGGCTAGTGTCCAGGGGCTGCCGGTAAAGCCAATTAATGGCACGGCCCCATCCAAGGCTTGGCGAATCATAGTGACCGCATCCATCACGTAATGCAGATCACTCAACACATCGACTGATAGATTTTCAATATCGGCCTGCGAACTAATCGGACGCTGGAATTTAGGCCCTTCACCTTCGGCAAAATAGAGGCCCAACCCCATCGCATCAGGAATCGTTAAAATATCAGAAAATAAAATAGCGGCATCTAAAGGAAAACGCTGCAGTGGTTGCAAGGTTACTTCCGTTGCCAGCTCTGTGTTTTTACACAGCGACAAAAAATCACCTGCTTTAGCCCTTGTAGCACGGTATTCCGGCAAATAGCGCCCTGCCTGACGCATCATCCAAACCGGTGTCGCATCTACCGGTTGACGAAGCAGTGCGCGAATAAAACGATCGTTTTTTAATGCAGACATGATAGGTCGCTGACTAAAAGAGCTGTTAACTTAATAGACATCACGTAAATAACGCTTTTCACGTTTAAGGTTATTCACATAATCGGTGGCTTTTTCAGTATTCATTGTGCCGTGTTGCGCAATCACATCGGCAAGCGCTTGATCAACATCACGCGCCATTCGGGTTGCATCACCACAAACATAAAAGTAACCGCCCTGCTCTAACCATGAAAACAGTTCGGCGCCATGTTGTTTCATTTTATGCTGCACATAAATCTTCTCGGCCTGATCTCTGGAAAACGCTAAGTCGAGACGGGTTAACACACCCTGTTCTTGCATCGCGGTCAATTCATCTTGATAAATAAAATCAAATTCACGAGTTTGATCGCCAAAGAAAAGCCAATTTGGCCCGGTTGCTTGACGCACCTGCCGCTCCTCTAAGAAAGCTCTAAATGGGGCAATACCGGTTCCTGGCCCAACCATAATCATTGGCGCAGCGTCGTCAGCGGGAATACGAAATGACTTATTAGTAGAAATAAAAATTCCCGCTTTATCACCTTCAGCAACACGATCAGCAAGAAACGTTGAACAAACTCCCAAATGCTGCCTAGATTCATATGACCATCGAACCGCCGCTACAGTTAAATGAACAGAACCGGGGTGTTTATTAACACTGGAGGATATCGAATACGCTCGATGCTGTAACGGCTTAAGTAAACCCAAGAATTCGTCAGCAGTAAAACTCACTTTTTCTGTTAATTGCAGTAAATCAAGAATGTCCTTCGCCCACAAAAAATCAGCCAATGCTTCTTTGTCACCATTCTTAAATACATGACTAAAGGCATCGTGATCGGCAATTTTTTCTACTGCAGCGATAAGCTCTTTAGAAGGGGTTGAAATCTCGTACTTATAAGTCAGCAACTCACCAAGCGTGCGCTCCTGGCCTTCGAGCACGGTATCAGCAGACAATGAAAAATAAGCCAACAAAGATTTAACTAAGCCAGCATCATTAACCGGCATCACATTAAGCGCGTCACCAACTTCATAGCTCAAATCGCTATCGCCAAGGTCAATTTCAAAATGACGAATCTCTTTAGCCGAGCCTTCGGCCGATAACAATAGATTTTTTGTAACGGTAGCCGGATAAGGGTTTTTTCGATTCCAAATTGATTTTACCACCGCTGATTCCGCCTGAAGCGGAATAGCCGTTGCAACGGCATCACCATCATTCGCTAACGGTATGGTGGTATTAATCCACTCTTCAGCCATATCTTCAAAATCAACATCACAGTCAACGCGATCAACTAAGCGGGTAGCCCCTAATTGTTCCAAACGCATATCAATAAGCTTACCGGCCTGACAAAACTCATCGTAACCCGTGTCACCTAAAGCTAATACGCCAAACTTCATATCAGGTAATTTCGGCATATCACTAGCAGACAGTGACTGCCAAAATAATTCGGCGTTATCAGGCATTTCACCCTCGCCGTAAGTAGCGACTGAAAAAATGACTTTTTCCATCTGAGCAAAATCTTCTATACTCACGTCATCCATACCCTGAACCACAGGATTAAATCCTTGACTTCTAGCCACATTAGCGGCATCCATAGCAATACCTTCAGCATTACCAGTTTGACTGCCGTATAAAATATCCAGCCGTGGTGCAACTTGACCAGCAGTCGCAGCTAAAGATGCATTCTTCTGATCTGCCATCTGCTTAGCAGATTGTAAGCCCGCTAAAAAACCGGCCAACCAAGATTTTTGGTCACCCGTAAAAGGGGCATCATCGGGTATAAAGGGAGGTTTCATGCACGGTTCTCATAATTGACTCACATTAGGTAATAAATCATTCATCGCGTTGAAGGCAAATAGTTCTTCAAAACTTGGAATTCGACCTAATGCTGTTTTGTTTTTCTGTTGCTGATGGATAATCCAGCCATAAGTAGCTGGGCTGTCCATCGATATAATATTACGCAAACTCAGCGTCTGTTTAAAATCGTTTAATCGTTTATTAGCAATCATTGCTGCCAGCTCGCTGTCACTATAACCAGCAATCGCTTGGCGAGAGTGACGCAATAAACCATTCATTAAAGCAAAATCTTCAGTCAAAATCAGATTGCGCGTAGCTTTAACCGCATCAGGATGCTGAACATCATTGATAGAGGGCAATTTTTTAAGCGCTAATTTTTGTGCTGTATCTAACACGGAATAGGTATTCAATAATTCATATTTCTTGTCACCATCATCGCCAAGTTGCGTGTCTGGCACGAAACCATGAAAGACGGGCTGCCCTGAGCGCCAAGCACGTTTAAGCTTATTGACTTGGTGAGCTGCAAGCGCTGTCGCCAACTCTTCAAGTAACTCTTTACGTGGTTTAGCCGCTAAAATAGCCTCAGAATCTTGATACTGCAGTAATGCACGCGGAATGATATAGGAAAAATTCTTTTTCTCAACATCCCAATTGGCCAGCAATTGCTTTGCCTTTTGCGAGTTGGTTGCCTCTACGTGCCAAACTAATAATGTCTTAACCGCTTGCGCATGAATGTCCGATTGCTCAGAGCTTTCTGACAATGAACCCAGTAGTACTGAGTCATGGCTAATACTGTCAGTAAAAAGACCGTCAGGATCATATTGGTAGGCAAAACCGCCGGACATACCATTACCAAACCCTTTAGAAAAACCACCTAAGTTTAATACTGCACCGTTGGTCATATACTCGCAACAAAAATCACCCACGCCTTCTACAACTGCTGTCGATCCAGAATTTCTCACCGCAAATCGATCACCCGCTTGACCTTCAATAAAGACTCTTCCGCCTGTTGCGCCAAATAAAGCAAAATTGCCTATCAGAACATTATTACCCATGGCTTGATTTTCGCTGGCAGGCGCATGCACCACAATCTGACCACCACACGCGGTTTTACCCACGCCATCATTACAAGTGCCCGTATGCTCCAACACCATGCCGTCATTACAGAAAGCACCATAAGACTGACCAGCTGAACCATGTGTGGCAATATTAACGCTTGCTTCGCGAAGGTAGCGTCGGCCACGCTGGTCTTGTAATACTGCGGGCAAATCGATATCAGCCAATTCATGATTCAGGATGCGTTCTAAGTCAATTGCCAACTGACCACCGACACTTTTATTGCAGTTATTTAAATGACGGCTATCAGGAACAGTAATCGATAATTGTTTGTTATCGATTAAGGCTTGTCTAACATGGACAAGAAATTCATCGTCGACAGCAAAATCTCGTTCCATATAAATAGGATTATCAACTTTAAACTCATCGACCACTGTCAACATAGCTCTTAAATCTAATTGGCCAACCGAGGAAGGGTGATCTAACAGATGCATTAAATCACTTCGACCTCTCGCCTCGCGTAAAGACCGCAAGCCAAGCTGAGCAAGAATTTCTCTCACCTCATGAGCAATATTCAATAAATATTGACCCAGTGCACGAGGATCGCCATCAAACACTTCTGGGTTAGTAGTCAACCCTGCAGGGCATTTGATGTTGCAGTTTTTTGCCATTACACATTTCAGCATCATCAATGCCGTGGTGCCAAACTCAAAACTGTCGCCGCCCATTAAAGCAGACTTCACTACGTCAGATCCGGTTTGATGGGCACCAGAGCAGCGGAGGATGACCTTGCTGCGAAGGCCGTTTGCAGACAACGCTTGATGTACTTCAGCGATACCGATTTCTGCCGCACGACCCGTGTATTTGAGCGATGTGACTGACGCTGCACCCGTGCCGCCGGTATTACCCGCAACATTAATAACGTCAGCGCCTGCCTTGGCAACACCAACAGCAATGGTGCCTATACCATCGGATGATACCAGCTTAACAATCACACGTACTCGTGCCGCTTTGGCATCGTGAATCAGTTGAGCCAAATCCTCGATTGAATACGTGTCGTGGTGCGGTGGTGGCGAAATTAACTCGACACCGGGCACACCGCCGCGAGCAGCGGCAATTTCAACATTTACTTTTGGTGCAGGCAATTGACCGCCCTCACCTGGCTTAGCGCCCTGACCAATTTTAATTTCAACTTCCTCAAGCATGGGGTCAGCCAGATACCCTGCCCATACACCAAATCGGCCCGACGCAAACTGCTTAATCCTTGAGGCTCGAATAGTGCCGTAGCGAGATAGATGCTCACCCCCCTCGCCACTGTTCGACATGCCACCAACCATGTTAGTGCCGTGCGCAACTGCCTCGTGAGCCGTCGCGACTAAAGCACCATGACTCATTGCACCAGAGGCTAAAAATGGCGTTATCTCACTGGCAGCCTGCACCTCTTTAAGGGGTATAGCGGGCAGTGCCGAACGCAAACGTGTGAGATAATCAAGTGCTTCGTGGCTAGCAGTTATGAGCAGACGTTGCCCTTTAATTTGATGGCTTACAATATTATCGCCAAAGCGATCGACAAACGAAATGGCTAATTGCTCAAGTCGGTTAGCATCATTAGCTTTGCTGCCGGTTAATTGTAAAGCAAAGTCAGTCTCACTAAGCGGCTCGCAATCCAGGCCACGAATAACAAAATCATTATTACCAGCACGGTTAAATCGCATCAACTCTTCGCGAAAATCATCGGCCTTATCGATAAAACTAATATCGGCAGGAAACGCCAAAACATCGCGCAAAGCGGCAGGTCTCCGGGCTCTTTCTTCTGCCATAGAGCGTGAGAATTCACGGTACCCGGGCGTGATCTCAAAGTTATTAATTTCATCGTGAGTTAATCGATCAAAGCTAGTGTTGGTATAGCCTTCTTCACTGATACCAAATGCACTCTCCATACGATTTAAGGTTAATAAACGTAAGGTATCTTTCGTGTCTTGTTCGTCTTGATCCTCAAAGGCAATTTTTTCTTCGGTTAAATCAACAAATCCCCGAACAGCAGTAATGCCGTAACTATGCCCTGCGCCTTCTGCTCGCTCTTTAAATAAGCCGAGCATCGGAATATCATTTTCAGAATGACAGTCTAAAGCATGCTGATGCCAGTCTGTCATTGCTTGAGCCACTTCGATAAAGCCTACACCACCAACTGGCGATTTCATGTTAGGGAAGTAGCGACGAAAAATTGGGTCGTCAGTATTGAGGAAATTTGGCTCAAAGAATTCACCGCCTGAATAGCTTTCGACGGTACAAAGTCCTACTTTACCCATTGTCTTCATGAGTGCTTTTTCAGCTGCCTTAGCAAATTTTTGATAGGCAAGGTCAGCGTCTTCAGAGAATTTTTCTTCCGCACGAAGTTGAACACCCAGTGGATAGACGGCTGCCGCACCAAAGCCCAACGCACAAGCAATATGGTGTGAGGAACAAATCTGACCGCTTTCAACAATCAATGAAACACGTAAGCGCAGACCCGCTTCAATCAAACGCTGATTAATAGCAGAGACAATCAAAGTCATTGCAATTGACGCATGAGTGCGTGAAATATCACGGTCGCTGATAATAGCAATGCCACCTTTATCGGCTGCAAATTTTTCGACCTGATCGCAAATATCATCAATGGCTGTGACTAAGGCAGTCTGATTGGCCTCGCGGTCATCAAATACTGGTTGATACAGCATCGAAAAACGGCCAATAGGCGTTTCTTGCTGATGACAGATACGTTGCATCTGATCGTAATTCAATACTGGTGAATCTATGACAATTTGACGCGCTGCTTTTTTACCAATGTTTGGTTTGGTCCCTAATGCAACTCGCAGGGTCATGCCTTCTGCTTCTCGAATAGAGTCCAATGGTGGGTTGGTCACTTGAGCAAAGCGTTGAGAAAAATATTTTGCAACCCCACCCTCATTATCCGATAAGGCATTAATCGCATTGCCATAGCCCATCGCCGAGACTTTCTCAACACCAGTCGCCAGCATTGGATCCATTAAAAAGCGAAAACACTCTTGATTGTGGGAATAAGAAACATACCGCCCCGCCAAAGCTAAATCACCCGAGTAAGCTAACAGCGACGCAGAATCAGAGCCGTCAGGTGCTGCTAATGTTTCAATGTGAGTGCGCGCTTCATTCACTAGCTGAATATAATCACGCCGCTCAGACAGCATCTCAAGGGCTTGGTTGGTATTAAACGAACGTTTTTGTTGGTGATCATAATACAACATACCGCCCGCTTCTATTCGGCCTCTGCTCAATACGGCCTCGTCTTTAAAATCTATCTGACCTGCCTCAGACATAACCGCTAAATAATTTTCTGTCTCAATACTTCGTAGTGGTCGAAGACCAAGACGATCGAGACGCGCACCAATAATGCTGCCATCGCCAAAGATCAACGCAGCAGGGCCGTCGTTTTTCTCTTCGTATAAAGAAAAATATTCCAACATCGCTCTGACAGCTGGCGATAAGGTTTGGTCGTTTTCCCAAGCGGGCGGCATCATCGACACCACGGCTGTGACTAAATCTAAACCATCTTCAATCACTCTTGACTGTAGAGTTTGATCCAACCGACAACTATCAGATTGACCTTTGGGACGAATAATATTGTTTTCTTTGGCTCTGGCAATGGCCGCCTCTGATAAACGGTTCTTTTTATCGGTGTTCAACTCGCCATTGTGTGCCATCAACCGAAAAGGCTGAGCCATGGATGGATGCGGATCTGTGTTAGTAGAAAAACGAGTATGAAAATACAGCGTATGAATGCTCTGCTGGCTATCATTAAGATCGCAGAAATAAGGAAAATCAGTAATTTCTTGAGCTCTTGTTGAACC
>CALCNB010000042.1 GCA_937897785.1 uncultured Cellvibrionales bacterium
ATCACCGATCTTGACCCTATTGCCTACGATCTTTTATTTGAGCGGTTTTTAAATCCAGAGCGGGTGTCGATGCCTGACTTTGATGTCGACTTTTGTATGGAAAAACGTGATCAAGTCATTAGCTACGTAGCAGATACCTATGGGCGTGAGGCAGTGGGGCAGATTATCACCTTTGGCACCATGGCTGCCAAGGCGGTGGTACGTGATGTTGCTCGCGCACAAGGAAAGTCTTACGGTTTGGCGGATAAGTTATCGAAAATGATCCCCTTTGAAGTGGGAATGACACTCGATAAAGCCTTTGAGCAAGAAGAACCGATGCGTGATTTTTTGCGTCAAGATGCTGACGCCCAAGAAATTTGGGATATGGCGATTCAGCTTGAGGGTACCACGCGCAATGTGGGTAAACATGCCGGCGGTGTTGTTATCGCGCCGTCTAAGTTAACGGATTTCTCGCCATTATTTTGTGATGAAAGCGGTGAAGGCTTAGTTACCCAGTACGATAAAAATGATGTCGAGGAAGCAGGCTTAGTTAAATTCGATTTCTTAGGCCTACGAACGCTGACGATTATTGACTGGGCATTGGCGATAATTAATCGACAGCGGCAGGATTTGGGCGAGTCGCCGATTGATATTGCGGAAATTCCGCTTGATGACCCATCCATCTTTCAACTCCTTCAACGCGCGGATACGACCGCTGTTTTTCAGCTCGAATCGCGCGGCATGAAAGACCTTATTAAACGTTTATTGCCGGGTAGCTTTGAAGATATTATTGCCTTAGTGGCCTTATTTAGGCCGGGTCCTTTGCAATCTGGAATGGTTGACGATTTTATTAATCGTAAGCACGGTAGGGCAGAGCTTGCCTATCCGCACCCACAATACCAGCATAAATGTTTGCAGCCAATTTTAGAGCCGACTTACGGTATTATTCTTTATCAAGAGCAAGTCATGCAAATTGCCCAGGTGATGGCAGGCTACTCGCTGGGTGAGGCGGATTTATTGCGTCGTGCTATGGGTAAGAAGAAGCCCGAAGAAATGGCCAAGCAAGGCAAGCTGTTTATAGCAGGGGCAA
>CALCNB010000043.1 GCA_937897785.1 uncultured Cellvibrionales bacterium
TAACCAAGGTGAAGCGGTCGGTGTTATTGCGGCTCAGTCTATTGGTGAGCCTGGCACTCAGTTAACTATGCGTACTTTCCACATTGGTGGTGCGGCGTCGCGAGCGACAGCGGTTGACAGTGTGCAGGTGAAACAGAGTGGTAAAGCGCGCTTACACAATGTCAAATCGGTTGAGCGATCGGATGGCAAGCTAGTCGTGGTTTCACGATCGGGCGAATTATCGGTTGCTGCGCAAGACGGTCGCGAGCGCGAACGTTACAAGGTTCCTTATGGTGCGGTGTTATCGGTGAAAGATAACGGTGAAGTTGAATCGGGACAAACTGTTGCTAAATGGGATCCCCATACACACCCCATTATTACTGAGGTGGCGGGTATTGTTAAGTACAGTGGTATGGAAGAAGGTATTACTATTAAGACCCAAACCGATGACTTGACCGGACTTACCAGTAACTCGGTGATGGATCCTGCCGAGCGTCCTGCAGCGGGTAAAGAGATCCGCCCAGCGATTACACTGGTCGATGATGCGGGTGAAGAATTGCGTATTCCAGGCACCAATGTGCCGGCGCATTACTTCCTGCCCTCGGCAGCGGGTTTCAGTATCGAAGACGGCGGTCAGCTCGGCGTGGGTGATATCATTGCCAAGATGCCGCAAGAAGGCTCTAAGACCCGTGATATTACCGGTGGTTTGCCACGAGTTGCTGACTTGTTCGAAGCGCGTAAGCCAAAAGAACCGGCTATCTTAGCGGAAATTAGCGGCACCGTTAGCTTTGGTAAAGAAACCAAAGGCAAGCGTCGTTTAGTGATAACGCCAACTGATGGTAAGCCGTTAGCGAATGGTAAAGATCACTATGAAGCGTTGATCCCAAAATGGCGTAATCTCAGTGTATTCGAAGGTGAGTACGTTGAAAAAGGTGAGATTGTTTCTGAAGGTCCATTAACACCGCATGATATATTGCGACTTAAGGGCGTAAAGGAATTAGCCAAATATATCGTCAATGAAATTCAAGAAGTGTATCGATTGCAGGGTGTAAAAATCAACGACAAACACGTTGAAGTCATTTTGCGTCAGATGCTGCGTAAAGTCACGATTGTTGACCCAGGCGAGACGAACTTTATCCGCGGTGATCAGGTCGAGTATACGCAAGCGCTTGAAGAAAATGATGTGGCGGTGCTCGGTGAAAAACAGCAAGCGACGTTTGAACGTGAATTATTGGGGATCACTAAAGCGTCATTGGCGACTGAAAGCTTTATCTCAGCGGCCTCTTTCCAAGAGACCACGCGGGTGTTAACCGAAGCGGCTGTCACCGGTAAGCGTGACTATTTACGCGGCTTGAAAGAAAACGTCGTAGTGGGACGTTTGATTCCAGCGGGCACTGGCTTGTCGTATCACAGTGATCGCAAAAAAGCGCGTGAAGCAGGTGATGTTGATGAGTTTGTTACCAAGAGCACCGATGAGATTGAGGCCGAACTGCAACAAGCCCTAACTCAAGAAGCGGGAGGTGACGCTTCAGCGCAAGACGCCGAAACAGAAGCCTTAACGCAAGAGTTAGCGAATGAACTCAGTCAAGAGCTATCTGCCCAAGCACCTGCAACGGATGAAGGGTCTGAAGCGGAAGGCAATGCCTAAGGGCTTTTTTGTAAGTCCTTAACGAGTAAAAAAACCGCGCTTCATGCGCGGTTTTTTTTAAGTTTTTATTATACGGCTCAGTAGCTGAAGAGCAATCGAGGCATATTACCTTTTTGCTCAAAAAATCGTTATGATAGATTTTAGGCTAGACAAAGCATTACAGAATTGATTTGTCTATATTTTTGTATCAGTTAATTAATAATGGAGTGACTAAGTGCCCCCTCAGAGAAAGAGCAATAAGCGCAAAGGCATCATTCTGGCCGGCGGTTCGGGCACTCGCCTATACCCTTTGACGCAAGCGGTAAGTAAACAACTCATGGCAGTTTATGACAAGCCCATGATTTACTACCCATTAACCACCCTGATGTTGGCGGGTATTCAAGATATTCTTATTATTACAACCCCTGATGACCAGTTGCAGTTTCAGCGTTTACTGGCTGATGGTTCGCAGTGGGGCATTAACTTAACGTATGCGGTGCAGGCATCGCCCGATGGCCTGGCTCAAGCGTTTATTATTGGTCAGTCGCATATCGCTGGCCAAAACAGCGCATTAGTCTTGGGTGATAATATTTTCTATGCTGACCGTTTTAGTGACTTACTGCAACAAGCCAATGAACAATCACAGGGTGCGACGGTATTTGGTTATCATGTGGCTAACCCCAGTGCTTACGGTGTGGCTGAATTTAACTCTCAAGGTAAAGTGATCAATATTGAAGAAAAGCCTTTGCACCCAAAATCAAGCTACGCAGTGACCGGTCTGTATTTTTATGATCAACAGGTTTGTGATATCGCCCGTGAGATAAAACCCAGTCATCGCGGTGAGCTAGAGATTACGGCAATTAATCAGGTGTATTTAGAGCAAGATCAGTTACACATGCAGTTAATGGGTCGAGGCAGTGCTTGGCTAGATACCGGTACGCACGATCATTTACTAGAGGCGGCGCAGTTCGTGCAAACGATTGAAAAAAGACAGGGTTTGAAGATTGCTTGTCCCGAAGAAGTCGCTTTTCGACAGGGGTTTATTTCAGCAGAAGAACTGGAACAGCAGGCGCAGCCGCTGATAAAAAGTGGTTATGGCCAGTATTTGTTGGACCTATTAAACGAATAATGATTCTAATTCTTTATTAGCGAGTCGACCTATGGAAGTAATTCAAACAGCGATTCCCGAAGTAAAGATTTTTGAACCGCAGGTATTCGGTGATGAGCGGGGTTTTTTTATGGAAACCTTTCGCCAAGATTTTTTTGACCAGCATTGTGGTGAAACCCATTTTGTGCAAGAAAACCACAGTAAGTCAGGGCAGGGCATCTTGCGTGGTTTGCATTATCAGACCCAATCGACACAGGGTAAACTGGTTCGTGTTACGGCCGGTGAGGTGTTTGATGTAGCGGTCGACCTTCGTCGTCATTCAGCAACCTTTGGGCAAGTGGTGTCGGTTATGTTGTCGGCCGACAACAAGCGGCAATTGTGGGTGCCAGAAGGCTTTGCCCATGGGTTTTATGTGACCAGTGAGTATGCAGAGTTTAGCTATAAATGCACCAACTATTACGCGCCTGCCTATGAGCACTCACTGCGATGGGACGATCCTGAGTTGGCGATTGACTGGCCGTTAGTCAATGGCCAGTTACCGCAGTTATCCGATAAAGATCAGCGCGGCGATTTTTTATGCGATGCAGTAGTGTTTGATCAGGCGTGATTGCGCAAAAAGGAGCGAGAAAAAGTCGGATGAAACAATTCATCGCTAATATTAAGGATTGCTGGAAAGGAGCTGATTGGTCGTGAGAGTCCTTGTCACTGGCAAGCAAGGTCAGCTGGCCAAGCAATTACAGCTTGATGCGTCATCGGCGATTACTCTGCAAGCCCTCGATCGTGCGCAATGTGATATTCGCGATGCGACAGATGTGCTCGCGGCAGTGACAGACTTTTCGCCCGATGTGGTGATTAATGCGGCGGCCTATACGGCGGTTGATCAAGCTGAGTCCGATGCTGAACAGGCTTATGCCATAAATGCCCTTGGCGCTGAAAATATTGCCCGTGCCTGTCTTGCCACCAATGCGCGCTTGATCCATGTCTCAACCGATTTTGTTTTTAATGGTCAGCACGCGCAGCCCTATCAGCCATCGGATGCTATTGATCCATTAGGTGTTTACGGTGACAGTAAGGCGGACGGAGAACATAGGGTGCAAGCGCTTATGCCAGCGGCGATAATTTTACGCACAGCTTGGGTTTACAGTTGTCATGGCAGCAACTTTATGAAGACCATGCTGCGTTTAATGGCTGAGCGTGATGACTTAGGCGTGGTCGCTGACCAAATAGGCACGCCCACCAGTACACCAACGTTAGCCCGGGCGATCTTTGCGCTCATAGACAATACTCAGGCCCAAGGCATTTACCATTGTACCGATGCCGGGCAAGGCAGTTGGTATGATTTCGCCGCGGCGATTTATCAACAGGCCCAAGCTTTGGGCTTATTACCCGCAAACAAGTCAGTTACCATTCGACCGATTACGACCACGGAATATCCATTGCCAGCGCAGCGACCGGCCTACAGCGTGTTAGATCACAGTCGTTTGCATGCAGATACGGGCCTTATGATGCGTGACTGGAGAGCGGTGCTCGCAGAAGAGTTGGACAAATTACTAGCAGAGATGGCGCAAACGCTCAAAGATAGTTAATGCATCAGCAATAAATAACGGAGAGAGGTTAAATGCGGCATTTATTAGTCACCGGTGGCGCGGGTTTTATTGGCGCTAACTTTGTCCATTACTGGTTGGCCACCTACCCGAATGATACAGTCGTGGTGCTTGATGCCTTAACTTATGCGGGTAATCGAGCGAGTCTAAGTGGCTGTGAAGAAAACTCCCAGTTTCACTTTTGTCAGGGTGATATTAATCATACGGCGTTGGTAGAGCGATTGCTGCGTGACCATCACATTAACACCTTGGTGCATTTTGCCGCCGAAAGTCATGTTGACCGTTCCATCACTGGCCCTGATGCCTTTATTGAGACCAATATTATTGGTACGCACAGTCTGTTAGCAGCGGCCAAAACGGTATGGCTTGATGAACCACGCGCTAATAATCAGCCACCGGTTGATCATCGCTTTCACCACGTCTCCACTGATGAGGTTTACGGCACCTTAGCGCCTACCGATCCGGCGTTTTCAGAGACGACCGCGTATTCACCTAATTCGCCTTATGCTGCCAGTAAAGCAGCCTCTGATCATCTTGTTCGTGCGTATCACCACACCTATGGTTTAGCCGTCACCACCAGTAATTGTTCGAATAACTATGGTCCTTATCAATTTCTTGAAAAACTTATTCCGTTGATAATAAATAATGCGATCAACGAAAAACCATTACCTTTATACGGAGACGGCAAACAAATACGTGATTGGATATTTGTTGAAGATCATTGCAATGCATTAAAGTGTATAATAAATAATAAAAACTTAAAATTTTCTTTTTATAATATTGGA
>CALCNB010000044.1 GCA_937897785.1 uncultured Cellvibrionales bacterium
TTGATGAAGATGGACTTATTCAGTATCGGTCTGAAGACTCTGACAAAGGGGGTACTATGCGTTTAGGAAGCCAGGTATGTCATTTAAAGAAGAATAGTAAGATGGCAAAGCTTTACAAAAAACTTAAAATTTTTGAGCGCCACAGACATAGATACGAATTTAATGGCAATTATGAGTCAGCATTTAATAAAAACGGCATGACTATAGTTGGAAAATCTGAAGATGATACTTTGGTCGAAGCCATTGAAATTAAGAACCACAAATGGTTTATAGGCTGTCAATTTCATCCTGAATTTACATCCGACCCAATAAATGCTCATCCGCTTTTCAAAGGATTTATTAAAGCTGCTAAGTTAAAATCTAAGTAAAAAATGAGTGGTTTAGTAAAAATACCAAAAATAGAGATTTCAAATTCCAATAAACTTTGTGTCATTGCCGGTTTAAATGTTTTAGAAGACGATCAGCTTACTTTCAAGGTTGCTGAAAAATTAAAAAAAATTACTGAAGCTCAAGGGAATTCATTCATTTTTAAAGCTTCGTTTGATAAAGCTAATCGCTCATCGATGCATTCTTTTCGGGGGCCCGGCTTAGATCAGGGTTTGAAAATCTTAGCGGCGGTAAAAGATCAATACGATGTGCCAGTCATTACCGACTTGCACGAGCCTGCGCAAGCGACTGAAGTGGCTGCGGTTGCCGATGTGATTCAGCTACCTGCATTTTTATCGAGACAAACTGACTTAGTCGTTGCGATGGCAAAAACAGGTGCGGCGATTAATATTAAAAAGGCCCAATTCCTGGCGCCGTTAGAAATGCAGCATATCTTAACTAAATGCCAAGAGGCCGGTAACGATCAGCTGATGCTCTGTGAGCGGGGTAGCAGTTTTGGTTATAACAACCTCGTGGTTGATATGCTTAGTTTCGGCATCATGAAGTCGTTTTCATACCCTGTTATTTTTGACGTTACGCATGCCCTGCAAATGCCAGGTGGTCGAAGTGACTCTGCCGATGGGCGGCGTCAGCAAGTTGTCCAGCTGGGCAAGGCAGGCATGTCGCAAGGTTTGGCCGGTTTATTTTTAGAAGCGCACCCAGATCCTGACAAGGCGCTTTGTGATGGTCCCTGCGCACTACCATTAAAGCAATTAAAACCTTTTCTAGAGCAAATGCAGGCAGTTGATGATCTGGCTAAGCGTTTGCCTGAACTTGATATTCGTTAAATTTTAAACCCTTTATTTGGAGTAAAAATGTCCCTGATTCAATCTGTCACAGCGATCGAAGTACTCGATTCTCGAGGTAATCCAACGATAGAAGCACAAGTTATTTTAGATAATGGTTTGAGGGCTTCAGCCTGTGCCCCTTCAGGGGCGTCAACCGGTTCTCGTGAGGCTTTGGAGTTGAGGGATGGTGATAAAAGTCGCTATCTTGGTAAGGGTGTTCTAACGGCGGTTAATAATATCAATCAACTGATTCAGCCTGAGTTGATCGGTCAGAACCCTGCTGATCAAGCAGCTTTAGATCAGCTGATGATTGATTTAGATGGCACTGAAAATAAGGCAAAATTGGGTGCTAATGCTGTGCTGGCGGTTTCTCTTGCAGTTGCAAAAGTTGCGGCAGCTGATTTAGGTTTGCCGCTTTATGTACATATAGCAAATATCAATGGAACACCGGGGCAATACTCGATGCCAGTACCAATGATGAATATTGTTAATGGCGGCGAGCATGCCGATAATAATGTCGATATTCAGGAATTTATGGTACAGCCGGTCGCGGCTAAGACTTTTTCTGAGGCATTGCGGTGTGGAGCGGAGATTTTTCATGCGTTAAAAGCGGTGCTACAAGAACGTGGTTTGAATACGGCGGTTGGTGATGAAGGTGGATTTGCGCCTAACTTAGAGTCTAATGCTGCGGCATTAGCGTTAATATCAGAGGCCGTTAGCCATGCGGGCTATAAATTGGGAGATGATGTCACTTTAGCACTCGATTGCGCTGCTTCTGAGTTTTACCAAGAGGGTCAATATAATTTAGCGGGAGAGGGAAAGGTTTTTACCGCCAGTGAGTTCGCCGATTACTTGGCAGCTTTAAGCGAGCAATATCCAATTTTATCGATTGAAGATGGAATGGATGAAAGTGATTGGGCTGGATGGTTAGATCTAACCAATAAGATTGGTCAGCGGGTGCAGCTAGTAGGCGATGACCTTTTTGTGACGAATACAAAAATATTACAGCGCGGTATTGATGAGAATATAGCGAATTCTATCTTGATTAAGTTTAACCAGATTGGCTCATTAACCGAAACGTTGCAGGCCATTAAGATGGCGCAAGCAGCTGGCTATACCGTGGTTATTTCACATCGCTCTGGCGAAACGGAAGATACGACGATTGCTGATTTAGCCGTTGCGACGGCCGCGGGTCAAATAAAGACAGGCTCTTTATGCCGCTCTGACAGAGTCGCTAAATACAATCGTTTGTTACGCATTGAGGCCGAACTTGGCGAAAACGTTTCTTATCATGGTAGAGCTGAGTTTAAGGTTTAGTATTGATTGATATGTGGATTTATTAATGGCAGCTAAGCAACTACCACCTCAGGCTTCGGATCATGGCATCGCTGATATCTTTTTGCAGGGATTCATTGCTCTATTGTTATTAATATTGGTGTTTTTGCAATACCGATTATGGGCGGGTGAAGGCAGTCTTGCGGAAGCTCAGACACTAAAAGCCAAGATTGCTGAGCAGCAGGAAAAAAATGCTCAACTTGCCTCGGATAATGACCGTCTTATGAGTCAAGTTGCTTCTCTCAAGCAAGGGCTTGACGCTGTAGAGTCTCGCGCCAGAGAAGACTTGGGTATGATTAAGTCAGACGAGACGTTTTACTTGCTGGTTGAGCAACCGGCTACCCAGCCATGAGTCAGCCTGTCATTTGGGCGTTAGTACCCGGAGCAGGGACAGGCCAACGTATGGGTGCTAGCCTACCTAAGCAATACCTTTCACTAGCAGGGCAAACGATTGCGCAAAGAACCTTGTCGCAGCTAGTGACTGCCGACTTGTTTTCAAAAATTATTATTGCATTAGCCGATGATGACCATCATTTTTTAGACTTACCTATAGCGCAATCTGCACAGATTGAGACCGTTGTGGGTGGCGCTAGTCGGGCGGCTTCTGTTGTTAATGGTTTACATGCCTTAGCTGATTATGCTGCAGCTGATGATTGGGTAATGGTTCATGATATTGCTCGGCCATTAATTACTGTTGAGGCGATGAATAAACTCGTCAATGCAGTGGGCCCACAAGATGTCGCAGCAATTTTAGCGACCAGAATACATGATACTGTTAAGCGATCAGGCATTTATAACTCGGCGCCTGAGGCGCTTCCTATTGTTGAAACAACGTTAGACAGGCGTCGATTATGGCTGGCTCAAACGCCGCAAATGGTTCGATACGGTTTGCTGGTTGAGGCGATGACTCAAGCTGAAAAGCAGCAGGAAGTGACCGATGAAGCCTCCGCGGTTGAGTTTCTAGGTCGGCCAGTTTTGTTGGTAGAAAATACTCAGCAAAATATTAAGATAACGACCGCTGAGGATCTTCGCTTGGCCGAATATTATTTGTTAGATTCTGTGGGTTTAGCTGAGGTGAGCCAATGAGTATGCGAATAGGGCAAGGCTACGATGTGCATGCTTTTGCTGGCGTAGAATCATCACCATCAAGTGGCGATAGCTCCCATATTGTTATTGGCGGCGTGTCGATTCCTTACAAGGTCCCTTTGCTCGCGTATTCCGATGGAGATGTTTTGGTGCATGCTTTAGCAGATGCCCTGTTAGGTGCGCTTGCGCTAGGTGATATTGGTCAGCATTTCCCTGACACTCACAGTGATTACCGTAATATTGATTCACGTCAGTTGCTGCGATAGCTTCAGCAATTGATAGCGCTCTGCGG
>CALCNB010000045.1 GCA_937897785.1 uncultured Cellvibrionales bacterium
GAGCTGGCTAATAAATTTCTTAACTTCGGTAATAAGTCAGGCGAGTTATTTTCACAGGGATGGATCACTAAGCCATAGCCAAACTCATTACAGGCATCCAAAACACCTGCCTGTAAATTAATAATATAGGCTGAACTTGGGTTATCGTACAACAAACCTAATAGCAAAGAGCGATCGGCAGCGAGGCTTTGTGCCGACTTATTGGGCTGAAAATCTAACTCGTCAATGACTTGCTGGATTTTCTTTCGGGTAGACTCGCTAACACGCGGCTCATTATTAATGACACGCGAAACGGTTTTTGATGAGACTCCCGCTCTTTCAGCAACATCTTGCATGGTCATTTTTTTCATTACTGGATCACACACTCGGCTCTTTAATTGAGTTAGTCGTCGGCTTATAGCCGTAGACAGCGAAGAAAGCTATGTAAGTATAGCTCACTAGAGCCAGAATCAAGGACATTTGTAAACCCACTGCATCGGCGAGCAGGCCTTGAAAAATCGGTATCACTGCACCGCCAATAATCGCTAAACAAAGAATACCAGAAGCTTGAGGAGTAGCAGCGCCTAATTTAATAATCGCTAAACTAAAAACAGTGGGAAACATAATCGAATGGCACAAACCTACCAGTATAATAGACCACATCGCCAGCTGACCCGTGGTGAAAACTGATACTAATATGAGCACACTGGCCAAAGCGGTATTAAATGTTAGCAGTACATTGGGCGCGATATGGTACATTAAGTAAAAGCCTAAAAAGCGCCCAAACATCGCGCCGGCCCAAAAAATAACCACATACTGGCTGGCCGATGCCTCGGACATATTGCCAATAGTAGGATCGGCAATAAAATTCACAAGTAAACTACCAATCGATACCTCTACCCCAACATAAAAGAAAATACCTAATGCGCCGTACATTAAATGTCGATGCGTGCGTAACAGAGATACCATACTTTTTAGATTTACCGATTGTTTATTTTCATCGATCTCAATACTCGATAAAGACGAATAAGTCGTCGTTGGCAAATCAAACCGACTCAAAAATAGTGCCAGTAATACTAATAATAAAGCGATTACTAAATAAGGGGTTTGTACTTCTTTTGCACTAGGCGACAATTCAGTAAAAGCAGAAAAAATAAAAATAGACGCAATAAAGGGGGCTACCGTTGTGCCTAAGGAATTGAAGCCTTGAGTTAGATTTAAGCGATTAGCCGCCGTTAGTTCGGATCCCATTGAAGTCACATAAGGGTTAGCCGACACCTGTAAACAACACACCCCTGTGGCAATTACAAACAAGGCCAGTAAAAAAGCCGTATAAGAGGGCAATTCAGCGGCAGGTAAAAACATAACACAGCCTACTGCGCTTATTAATAGACCCAAAACAATTCCTTTTTGATAGCCAATACGATTAATCAGTAAGCCTAAAGGAATTGAAAACAAAAAATACGCACTAAAAAAACTAAACTGCACCATCATCGCTTGGGTATAATTTAGATCAAAAACACCCCGCAAATAAGGCACCAATAAATCATTAAGGCAAGACAACAAACCCCACATAAAAAATATAAAACTAATGAGATAAAGCTCTCGACCTCCCTGCTTAAAGAAGGCGAAAATATTGGAGGCTCCATTAGACTGATTCAAGGTTGGTAGTCTTTTTTATTTATTATAAAAATAGCCATCATTATTATCGAAAGAATGATTGACAATAAGATAGTCAATGTAGGGATTTCAACTTCATCAACACCAACATAGGAGGCAAGAAGTTCATTTGCATTATAAGCGCCTATGTGAGGAGCAGTAGAATCAGAAACAGCATTACCAAAGTAATCAAGCCCACCATTGTTGTTGCTATAGTCTAATGGGTTAATAGAGGCATTGATAATAGCGCCTGCATACTTAGCATTACTGCCACTAAGCAACTTATACATTGAAGCAGAGCTTGAGCCAGCATTTCTCAATTTAGGGTTAAGAAAGAAAGCATTATTTGTCAACCCATTCGCTAATGAGAAGGCACTATACGGATAAAATAAATTATGACTAATATCATACCGCACTCCTGGACTGGCTAACGAAGTGAATATAGGATTACCGCCGGGCTCCACATAAACCAAGTTGTTATAGAATTTAGTTTCACCGCTACCACTTTGGAAAATAATTTCTGGTCTAATGGTTGAGGGCACATAAACCGTATTATTATAAATAAATGAGTCAGAGCTTTGACAGGGAGAGTTAATGCCACAATAGCCAGAGACATTGAAGATGCGTCCATTTTGGACAGCGTCGTTAATTCCATTTATTCGGCTACCATCAGCCACACTAATATTATACCGATAGCCTGAGTTAACATTATCGCCGAGTATCTGAACAAAACCACCCTCATTATTATAACTAAAATTATACTGCACCAAAATGTTATCGTTACCGTAGTCGATGTGCGCGCCATATGAATCCAAGGAACCGGCTGCATTCATCAAAATATTTTTTTCAATTACCACGTCCTGACAATCAAATGTCCAAGTGCCACTTCCCCTTCCATACATTCTAGAATCAAGTGTTGACCCTGTCCCATCAAAAGTATTATTTTCAACTAAAACATTCGAGGCTTTTGTGGGTACAAAACCAGCTCCACCCGTATTTAAGAACGAAGAGTTACGTAAGACAATATTGGAATGCTTATAATCCTCACTGCCAGTTGGCAAACCTAGCGGCTTTATCCAAACGCCATAATGCCCTGTTTCGCTAACACTTATGTTATCCATTAGCACATTTGAAATAGTATAAAAAAGATTTGAGCTAGCATTAGATTGAGATTCAAACTTAATGCCATAACCTTGATTCTTGAGCTTTGTATTATATCCCTGCTGAACGCAAGATGTACCCGTTTCTTCCGGAGAAGTAGGAGTTGGAAAAATATTGTGTATTGAAAGGTTGCTAAAGGTAAATTGACTTAAGTCTCTAGAGTTGGCAACGACCTTTATACCGAATCTAGCGTCCCGCCCTGACCCCCAACTGTTCTCACAACCTCCAAAGCCATTCAATTTTTTTGTCACGCCGTTGCTATGATTATGGGTTGCCTGATTTGTCAGCTCCAACCCGCTGATAACGTAATTATCATCGTTGTAAAGTAAAATGCTCGCCTGGTAACCATCACCATCAATTTTTGGTCTTTCACCATCTCCATAAGAAGAGATAATAATTGGATTATTTTGAATGCCAGAACCTTTGGGCCATAGCATTCCTTGCCATGTTTCGCCTGACTTGAATAACAGCCTATCCCCTGCTGATAAATTCAAACTATTAACACGCGTCAAACTTTGAAATGATGA
>CALCNB010000046.1 GCA_937897785.1 uncultured Cellvibrionales bacterium
CGCTAAAAAAAAATGGTTAGACGCACTACCGCCATACCAAGGAGGTGGGGGTATGATTAGAGAAGTTAAAAAAGAAGGAATTACTTTTGGTGACTTACCAAATAAATATGAAGCAGGTACAATGGCAACAGCAAGGCTTATCGGCCATCAATATCAGCGTCAATTTATCAGCGCTTCAACTCCATCAAGAAACCTTTATTGAATCAATTGAAAAAATCATTAGTAGCTCAGGAATTCAACCGGGTAAATTGACCATCGAAATCATCGAAAGCACTTTAATGGAACAGAGAGATATGCTGCCAGCCAAACTTCATGCCTTAAGGTCTCTGGGAGTTAATATTTCGATTGATGATTTTGGTACAGGCTACTCCTCGCTAGTACTCCTAAAGCGACTCCCCATTAATCACCTAAAAATAGATCGAGAATTTACTAAACAACTACCCACTAATTATCGCGATGCTGCAATCACACGGTCCATTATTATGATGGCACATGAGTTAGGGATTTCAGTGATTGCAGAGGGAATAGAACAGAAAGACCAACTAAAATTTTTAGTAGATGCCAATTGTGATCTTGCACAGGGGTATTACCTAGCTAAACCAATGCCTAGTAAAGAATTTACGCTTTGGCTTAGCCATTATCAGCAACAAAATAAGAACAATATTCATTCAATACGATAAAACATAGATCTTCTAGCCAATAAACCGCGTATTATAGCTATGACTAACCCTGTAGCGGAGTTAGACCGTGCACGCTGTTTAGTGTAAAATTAATGCCAACGCTAACAGCTCTGCTGTTAGCTTCTAGTTAAAAAAAACTTGATTTTCTACTGTCACTTTAAGGATAACATAATCGTATTATGACAACCGTATTTACAACACCCATTATTCGTCATGTTTTAGTACTTGTTGCTAAGAGCTTTCTTTTTTTAAAAGGCTGGAAAGTCATAGGTGATCCCCCTGAAGAAAAAAAATATATCTTTATTGCGGCACCTCACACCAGTAATTGGGACTTTATATTCATGATCTGCATTGCTTTAACTAAAAATATCGATGTTCGCTGGATGGGCAAAGAGCAACTTTTCCCCAAACCCTTTAAAGGATTTATGGTTTGGTTAGGCGGCATCTCAATCGCCAGATCAACGACTAATAATACCGTCACGGAGATGGTTAAACGGTTCAAATCTGTTGATAAAATGACATTACTCATTACACCTGAAGGCACACGAAGTAAGGTCGAAAAATGGAAGACAGGTTTTTACCATATTGCCCTTGAAGCTAAAGTGCCAATTTTTCGCGGCTTTATTGACGCCCCATCGAAAACTTGCGGCATCATTGATAAATTCATACCCACCGGTCGAATCGAAGAGGATATGGAGAAAATTAAAAATTTTTACCGAACTAAAACGGGCATCAACCCTAAACTTGGCCTCGATAAGTCAGCTTAACAGCCACTCGCACAGAGGTTTAACATAAGCCTTTTATTGATCTAGGAATTGATGAATATGGGATTTAAAGGCCTTAAAGATTTTGACCACAAAACAAAGCCTAAAGTTGGTGTTTTAATCACAAATCTTGGCACCCCACAAGCGGCGACTAGCAAGGCGCTAAAAATTTATTTAAAGCAGTTCTTGTCTGATCCGCGTGTAGTAGAAATACCGAGACTAATTTGGTGGTTTATCCTCAACGCCGTCATCTTAAATATCCGGCCTAAACGCTCAGCTAAATTATATCAATCCGTTTGGACCGACAGAGGCTCGCCATTGTTGTTTCATACTGTCGATCAAGCCAACGCTATTCAAGAAAAATTACAACAGGAATTCGGCGACCACAAGGAAGTCATCGTTAGCTTCGCAATGCGTTACGGGCAACCATCAGTAGAGAGCGAGTTAGAAAAACTTCAACAACAAGGCGCATGGAAAATCTTAGTGCTGCCGCTCTACCCTCAGTATTCAGGCGCCACCACCGGCTCAACCTTTGACATGATCTGCAAACTCTTTACTGCGACCCGCTGGATACCCAACTTTCGCTT
>CALCNB010000047.1 GCA_937897785.1 uncultured Cellvibrionales bacterium
CTGATCAATAACAAGGGGTTATTTTCTTACAAAGCCCATGAACAGTCTAGGGTAAGCGGCTATTTATTAAACAAATTTTAACTGCAAAAGTAAAATAAGTCATAGCTGCGTGCAACTCTGATCAAAAAAGACACGGGCTACGCCCCTCTGCCCACGATAATCTTTCTGATAGTAAGTAATCACTGACCGTATTCCGGCCAACGAGACTAGGCATCAATAAAATCGCGTAATACCATGCGCGAATATAAGCCATTAACCTGCATTAACTGCTCGTGGCTACCCTGCTCGACAATTTTACCGTCATCAAGAAGGAGAATATGATCCGCATTTTCGATGGTCGACAGACGATGGGCGATAACAATAGTGGTGCGATCTTTCATTAATGACTCTAAGGCTAATTGCACCTTCACTTCTGATTCATTATCCAGCGCAGAAGTGGCCTCATCTAAAATTAACAATCGCGCATCCGATAAAATAGCCCGCGCAATGGCAATTCGCTGTCGCTGACCACCCGATAACACAGCACCATTTTCACCCACAACCGTATCGTAAGCTTGCGGAAAGTCATTAATAAATTCATCGGCATTCGCAGCTTTCGCAGCGGCAACAATTTCTGACTCTGTCACATCAGCGGCACCGTATGCGATATTGGCTTTAATCGAATCATTAAATAGCACAACCTGCTGCGAGACCATTGCAATACTGCCTCTTAAAAAAGCCAACTTATATTGATTAATAGGGACATCGTCTATACGCACCTCACCCTGAGTGGGCAAGTAAAAACGGGTAATTAAATTAACTAGCGTCGACTTTCCTCCGCCAGAGCGACCCACAATCGCCAGTGTTTTTCCTGCCTCAAGCTGAAAATCGATACCCTCTAAAGCCAGTTGATCATCCTTATAGGCAAAACTGACTTGATTAAACGACAGCTTACCCAATAGATTAACATTATTAATCTGACCCTGATCTTGCTCTTGCTCCAAATCAATATGGTTAAAGACTTCTTCAGCTGCTACTGCAGCCTCTAATAATTTAGGATGCACTTCACTTAAACTGCGAATAGGTTTAGGCAATAAGCCCACCGCCGTCACGTAAGCCACTAACTGCGCAGTGTCCATTGAGCCTCGAGATAGCAGTACAATGTACATAATCAACGCCATCACAATGATGACCATCACTTGCATAAAAGGCGTATAAATAGCGCTGAATTTTGCTAATCTAAGGCCGAGTCGCTTCGTCAGATCACTGATCTGAAAGAACCTATCTTTTTCATTGCCTTCATTCGCAGAAGACTTCACTTGTCGTATACCAGAAAAGGTTTCAGCGGCAACATGATTTAGCTCACCGGTTGAAGCTTGTATACCATGGCCTAATCGTTTCACTTTTTTAGAGATCCAAACCAGTGCCAAGGCGATAGGTGGACCCAGCAATAAAAATGTCAGAGTTAATGAGGCACTTTGATAAAACAAATAGCCCAGCAATGCAATAACTGTTAAACCTTCACGGCCGATGGTTTTTAACGACTGCGTGGTTGAGGTGATCATTAAATTAGAATTGTAAGTGAACAGCGACACTAAACGGCCACTTTTATTATCATCAAAAAACTTCATCGGCAAACGAACAATATTTTCATACATATCACAGCGAACACCGTGCACGATATTAGCGCCCGCCTTGCTCATATAATAGCTGCCCAAGTAACTGCCTAGGCCTCGAAACAGGGCGATGGCGACACACGTCAGCGGCACCATATACAAGTTATCGACATACTCGCCCTCTAAAGCACGCACAAACGCCTCCATCAACATAGCAAAGGCTGGTTGCGATAAGGCATATAAACCATAGCCAATAAATGCCAGTGAAAATGGTGATACTTGCTTTTTGCCATAGCTCAAGAATCGGCTCAAAAAGGCTAATAGATTATGTCGTGATGATGGATTGGCGGTAGTCAAAAATTAAACTTCTCAAATTTAGGAATATTAAGACCTTCTTTTTTAATAGGAGATAGAAAAGAGAATAGAGCAGGTGAAAAAATAGGTATTTTGATTTTTAGATTATTGTCACCTTTATTACTTGGACCAATTAAAAAAATGAGACCGATCAATTCAGAAAAGGTTGCAAAAGCTATGATAAAAATTGCTAATGAAAATTTAGAAAAAACTATTTTTGAGTCTGATGAAATAGTTGAATTAACTTCAAGCTAAATTTAGTCTTATTACTGATTTTGCTGCATCAACAACTGCAATTTCAGATGCTATGAATTTCATTTGAAGAATCTCTTCTGCGTATCTTTGGTCTGTTTGCATTTTTAGCCCAAGATCAGGAACCATATTTTTGGCACTTGTATCTATATAACTTAGAAGTTTAACCATAAAATTTGGTAATTCTCTTTTAGGAAGTTTTTTTGCATGGCTTGGAATATTTTTTGCCATTATCTGTGATAATTCAAGAATACTTCTTACTTCAGATCCAACAATCAATCTTCTGCCTCCAGCTCTTTTATTAGTCAAAGATAGAACATGTGCTTTAGCAATATCTTTTACGTGAGATATCATTACTGAAAATTTTGGCGCAGCTGGAAATTTTCCCTGAAGCAATTGTTTTACATACTCCATTGAAGTACAAGTTTTTTCATTTAAAAAATCTCCTAATACAAAGCCGGGATTGATACACGTAAGACTATTTTTAAGACCCTTACTTTCCATAAGATCCCACGCAGCTTTTTCAGCTCTAGTTTTTGATACAAAATAATCTGTAGTTTTATCCCAGT
>CALCNB010000048.1 GCA_937897785.1 uncultured Cellvibrionales bacterium
CGTTGTACATTATTGTTCTTTTCAACTCTTAACTGCCCGCCTATCTAAAGGCAATACTCAGTTACGCATCATCTGATTCAGGTTCAAAAGCTGTCACTGACAACATTGCAATAGCCACCATTAAAATAACTATAGCTACTTGGTAGATGGCATCGAAAGAACCTACTTTACTACTTAACAGACCCGCTAAGGGGATGACGGTGAGCGAAAACGGCAAGCCCATCAAACCGTAAATACCAATTACACGGCCAGCAATCGCACGACCAAACCGTGAGCCAGCAGAATTCGGCTGCATGGGCATAAACGCACCCACTCCCAAACCCACAGCAGCCGCTGCAGCCAGACTAATTAAATAACCGGGGTGACTTAAATACACCATAAAAGCCAGCATGATAATTAACTGCGAGGCAATTAACACTCGCTTAGGTCCTATGCGATCAGCAATAAGTCCGGCACCAATACTGCCAATAATACTAGCAAACGAAATAGCAGAAATAGCATATGCTGCTTGGATTTTCCCAACACCCGTCGACTCTAAAAATGGCACAATATAAGTGCCGTTAGCTAATGAGACCATGGTCATCATGCCAAATGCTGTAGCGGTAAACCAAAGATCACGACTGCGTAACGCGAGTTTAAAATCGGCATCATCTTCTTCACTGCTATCAATATCTGTATCATTAGCATTAACTGCTACACCATCGGGATACTGCCCTATATCCTCAGGCGTTCGAGTCACGCCAACAGCAATCGCAATAAAAGCAACCGCACCCACCACATAAGATAGAGTTTGTAAGGCATAGCGCCAATCATTTTCTACTGTGCCATTGGCCATCAACCAAGCTGTTGCTGGCGGCAACCACAAACCACCAATGGCCAAACCCACTGCTAATACCGCCAAGGCCGTCGCACGACGCTGAATAAACCAGTTAGTAATAATGCCATTGCTAGGCACCATGCCATGAATAACAATCCCGAGCGAAGTGATTAGCATGCCTAAGGCCAACATCGCACCTGAACTGACACGTGTCATAACAGCAATACCCAACACCATAACAAACCAGGCATTATTCTGTTGCACTTGGCATCACTCCTCAAACATGTCAAATGCAATTAACGAAAAGCCAGATAAAGTAGCACCGCCTCCACCGTCGATAAAAAACAATACTACAATTTCGAAAAATCCTTTTGTATCACCGTAT
>CALCNB010000049.1 GCA_937897785.1 uncultured Cellvibrionales bacterium
ACTTATAGCCAAATTTGCGCTTGATCATTTCAGCCAAGTTGGGCGCTACGCCGCCGAGTTGCAGGTGGCCAAAAGCATCTTTTGTACTACTGCCTGATAAGTATTGCCCCGATTGATCTTGGGTGCCTTCGGAGGCAACAATAACGCAGTAGCCGTATTTCTTAACGGTGCGGTTGACTTGAGTAAGAAATTTCTCTCGGTTAAAAGTAATTTCAGGAAATAAAATCATATGTGGTGCATCGCCTTCTTGCTCTGCCGCTAGGCCTGCCGATGCGGCAATCCAGCCGGCGTTTCTGCCCATCACCTCTAGGATAAATATTTTAGTCGAGGAGGCGCTCATGGATGCGACATCTAAAGCGGCTTCTTTGGTTGAGATGGCGACATATTTGGCTACCGAGCCAAACCCTGGGCAGTTATCGGTGAATGGTAGATCGTTATCAATAGTTTTAGGTATGCCAATACACTGCAGTGGATAGCCCACTTGTTTGCAGTATTCTGACAGCTTATAAGTTGTGTCTTGAGAGTCGCCGCCACCGTTATAAAAAAAATAGCCAATATTGTGAGCTTGAAATACGTCAATCATTCGTTCGTATTCTGCACGGTTATCAGCAAGGCTTTTTAGTTTATAGCGGCAAGAGCCAAATGCGCCGCTAGGCGTATGCAATAGCTGCTTAATGGTGCTGGTCGTTTCTTTACTGGTATCGATTAATTCTTCGTTAAGGGCGCCAATGATGCCATTATGACCGGCAAAGACCTTGGCGATCTTAGGCTCTACTTTGGCGGCTTGGATAACGCCGCAAGCGGATGCATTGATGACTGCGGTAACACCGCCGGATTGAGCGTAAAAAGCATTCTTTTTTGGCATATTGAGTGCTGTGTTGTGAGCTAAATAATAAAGATACCATTTTAGACTGACATTAACGTAAAATCTTACATTATCTGCCCGCTTAAAAGGCTTGTAATAGTTTAACTGATTCCTGTAATAATAGCGGTATAGTGCCAGCTTAAGTGATGAGCTATAACGGTTATTAGTTTGGTTAATGATGGTTAGCAATTTTTTGGAAGCACACTCTCGATGCATATTCATATTTTAGGTATTTGTGGATCATTTATGGGCAGTTTGGCCTTGTTAGCGCGCGAAGCGGGCCACCAAGTGTCAGGCGCTGATCAGCAGGTCTACCCACCCATGAGTGATCAGTTGCGTGCGGCAGATATCATTTTGCATGAAGGTTATGATGCCGAGCATTTAGTCAACATGACGCCTGATATTGTTGTGATTGGCAATGCATTATCTCGAGGTAATCCTTCGGTTGAGTATGTGTTAGAGCATAATTTAGTTTATCAATCAGGGCCGCAGTGGTTGTCTGAGCAGGTATTGAAGGATCGTTGGGTATTGGCTGTTGCCGGCACTCATGGTAAAACGACCACCGCCAGTATGCTGGCTTGGATTTTGTCAGAAGCAGGTTTGGCGCCGGGCTATTTAATTGGTGGTGTGCCCTGCAATTTTGAACGCTCTGCACAATTGGGGGCGTCGCCTTATTTTGTAATAGAAGCGGATGAATACGATACCGCTTTTTTTGATAAGCGGAGTAAATTTGTTCATTATCATCCAAGAACATTGGTATTGAATAACCTTGAGTTTGATCATGCAGATATTTTTTCTGACCTTGCGGCAATTCAAACGCAGTTTCACCATTTGGTGCGAACAGTGCCTGCGGGGGGTAAAATACTCATGCCTGCAGACACTGCCTTAGAACAAGTGATCGAGCAAGGTTGCTGGAGTCCAATAGAGTATTTATCTTCCGAAAAAGGGGTATGGCAAATAAGCGGAATGAGTGATGATTTATCCACTTTTTCTGTCTGTTACCGGCCTGCAGAGAGCGAGCCGAATGAGGATCAGCAAGGGCGTGTCGATTGGACGTTGTCAGGACGTCATAATCAGGCAAATGCCTTGGCGGCGATTGCGGCTGCTAATCACGTTGGGGTCAGTGTCGCAACCGCTTCGGCGGCATTATCGGATTTCACCAGTGTTAAACGACGTATGGAGGAAATTGCCTGTATCGATGGGGTAACGGTTTACGATGATTTTGCGCATCATCCCAGTGCGATTCAACTGACTTTGGCGGGCTTGCGAGCCAAAGTGGGTGGCGCTCGAATCATTGCAGTCATTGAGCCGCGCTCCAATACCATGCGTATGGGTTATCATGATCAAAAGTTATTGGCGGCTACAGATGAAGCTAATGTGCTAGTTTGGTACAGTGAGTTAGAAAATCATGCTGATAACTTAAAAGTTCTTTTTGCTGGCAGAGAGCAGGCCAGCGTAATGGATTCGGTTGCTGATATTGTTGATGCCTTATTAATGCAGTTGCGCAAGGGTGACCATGTTGTGATTATGAGTAATGGTGCTTTTAGTGGCATTCATTCACTGTTGGTAAATGCCTTAGTTCGAAAAAGTTAATCGGTTTTAGGCTGACTGAGAAAACGGTTATTTAATGGCGGCCCATATCGCCTTTACAATGAGAATATTAAGATGAAAAAAATCACTCTGGCTATTACGGGTGCCTCTGGTGCCCAATACGGCTTTCGTTTGCTGCAGGTATTGCTTGATCAAGGCTGTGAAGTGCACTTGTTGATATCTGCTGCGGCCAGACAAGTTTGTGCTTTAGAGATGTCGATAGATCTACCTAATGAAGATAAAGCCATACTCGATTATGTCGCCAAAAAATTTCAATGTGATACCACTCGATTGCATTTATATAGCGAGAAGCAATGGGCGGCGCCGGTTGCCTCGGGCTCGAATGCGCCCGAGGCGATGATTGTCTGTCCTTGTAGCTCGGGCACCCTTTCAGCTATTGCAACAGGCGCTAGTAATAACTTAATTGAGCGAGCGGCTGATGTGATGCTCAAAGAGCAAAAAAAATTAATTTTAGTGCATCGTGAAATGCCACTGTCTGTGATTCATCTTGAACATC
>CALCNB010000050.1 GCA_937897785.1 uncultured Cellvibrionales bacterium
CGACTTTTTCTTTGCCAGGTAAAATTTGATAATTGGCTTTCCAAGATTTACTGGGATCAATGCCCATTCGAGCGACTAATTGCTCACGGGCCTTTTTTTGTTTATGAATAATTTTTTTAGCCGGCGATAATTTACGGGTCTTGGCCGCCTCAGCTGCTCTGGCTTTAGGGTCGACAGGCTTACCGTTTCCGCTGACAGGCAAATCCCTGACATGGCCGACGCTGGACTTAACAATATAATCGTTGCCTAGGTATTTATTGATCGTCTTAGCTTTGGCGGGAGACTCGACGATAACCAGTGACTTACCCATAGAGAATAGTACATTCCTATTGTTGGTTAGCATTTAACCATATAACATTTTGGTCAACCTGCGCTGACCCCATAATTGCTCAAGTCTAGTACAAACTTAAAAGAATAAAAGTTCCATCGCATTAGACGGCGGACATATATAAGGGGCTAGAAAGATTTGGTCAAGCAATTCCTGTAGTTATTTTTAAGTTAGCGGCGACAGCGAGCAAGTGTCACAAAGCCAATAAAAGTTAAAAAAACCGTGAAAATCTTCTAAAATCATTAAAAATCTTGTTTTTTGGCTTATTAGTGATTCCGCTTTACTGCAGAAAATAAAATACCGGCACTCTCATTGAATGCTAAAATGTGAAGACAATTTTTTATTTTTCAGGCCAAGCAGTTACTCGACACTGAGCAAATCGCTTCGAAACTAAGCATTGGCCATCTAAACCTTAAGACGACAAGAATTCCATCAAATGATTGATATTGGCTCAAATTTAACCAGCAAAAGCTTCGAAAATGACTTGCTCGAGGTGATTCAGCGCGCTAAAAAACAGGGGGTTTCCGCTATTATTGCCACCGGCACCAGTGCCGAAAGCAGCATTAACGCCCAGCAATTAGCCGCCAACTACCCCCAATATTTATACTCGACTGCCGGCGTTCATCCGCACGAAGCCGATCATTACAGTGATCAAACTGAAAAAACCTTAAGCGAGTTGCTCGCCAGCAAAGGACGAAAACAAATCGTCGCCGTGGGCGAAACAGGGCTCGACTACTATCGCAATTTCTCGACTCAGGACAATCAAATTAAGGCATTCGAATCGCAAATACAGCTTGCAAAAGACACTCAATTACCGCTTTTTTTACATGAGCGAGAAGCCTTTAAAGATTTTTATTCAATTATCAAAGCCCACTGCCATTCGCTGACCAATAAAGCCGTCGTTCACTGTTTTACTGGTAATCAAGAGGCATTAAAAGCGTACCTCGATCTGGGTTTATACATCGGCATTACTGGCTGGATAAGTGATAAGAAGCGCGGTGAAAATTTACGCCAAATCATACGCTATGCGCCGCTAGAAAGACTGATGATAGAAACTGATGCTCCTTATCTAACGCCACAACAAAAAGGGATAAAAGAGTTGCTGCCACAACATCGTCGAAATGAACCGTGCAGTTTAAAGTTTACCGCAGAAAAACTGGCCGAGTGCCTTGATATTAATTACCAAACACTGATTGAGGCCACGACTAAAACAACCTGCGATTTTTTTAATCTAGATCAAGTAGCGAACGAACGCGACTTTGAGGAAAAGGCCAGTTAAGTGCCTGCTGATTATCGCAGCGAAATAAGACGGGAATACTGGTTTGATAGCGCTGCTTAAGTGCAGGATCATTGTCGATATCAACTTTTGTTAACTGCCAAGGGCTGCCAATCAAAAGCGCATTGACTAAGACTTCAGCTTGATCACACAAATGGCAATCAGCGCGGGAAAATAGCAACAACTCCGCTTGACTCATACCTTTTCTAGCCTCGATTTAATGACGTGTCGTCCAATCGTGAAGCGCTTTATTAAAGACCTTGTCTAAGCTATTTTCTATGGCAGCCTGCGCAGACATGCCAATTTTTTCTTGCCAGGACTTCTTTTGTACAAATTTAACTTCATACACTGCCGCATCTTTAACACACTGGGCAATGTATTCGTCGCTCGTGCTCAAGCCATCAACCAATTGGTTTTCAATCGCCTTTTGGCCATACCACGTTTCGCCGGTTGCAACGGCTGAAATATCTAAACTCGGTCGATACTGGCTAACAAAATCTTTAAATAAGTCGTGTGTTTGTTCTAAATCTTGAATAAACTTCTTACGACCCGCTTCGGTATTCTCACCTAACATCGTTAAGGTGCGCTTATATTCGCCGGCGGTCAACAATTCATAATCAACGTCAAACTTTTTGAGCACTTTGTTAAAGTTAGGCAGGCTAGCAACAACACCAATTGAGCCAATCACGGCAAATGGCGCTGCCAATATCTTATCCGCGATACAAGCCATCATATAGCCACCGCTAGCTGCTACGCGGTCAACACAAATAGTCAGGGGGATCCCCGCTGACTTAATACGAGCTAGTTGTGATGACGCTAAGCCATAAGAATGAACCATGCCACCAGGACTTTCCAGACGAACCACTACTTCATCTGAGGATGATGCCATGGTCAGTACTGTCGATATTTCTTCTCGAAAGTTTTCCACCGCTGAAGCCTTCATATCACCATCGAAATCTAAGACATAAATATTTTTCGATTCTGCCGTACTGGTCTCTGCACCCTTTTTTGAGTCTTGCTTAGCAAGCCTTTTGGCTTCTTTGGCCTTAACTTTTTGAGCTTCTTTCTGTTCTTTTGCCCACTTTTTAGCCGCATCAGGCTCAAGCATCACATCTCTTAAGCTCGACTCCATTTGCTCAAAGCGATCATTAAGTTTTTTGACTTCCAATCGGCCGCTACTGTCTGCGGCACCTTGATTTGACTGAACCGCGACAACAATAATAATAATGGCCGCAATAACAAATGTAGCCACTTTGGCAAAAAACAGTCCATATTCCAATAAAAACTCAATCACAATAAACCTTACCTTCTATTTTGATGACATGGCCAACGGTCTTAGACCACCAAGAAATCGACTAAACAGCGAATATACCGTTATGCCTCTTCAATCGATACCGTAAGAATAGCTTAAAAAAAGCAGTTTTTCCTCTATTTAATTATTGCTGACGACAAGTGTGATCAAACCGGCTTATAGTATCTCAATTACCCCCAAGTGACGATCATTGTCAACGCTATACAATGAAGCTAACTTTCTTTGCTCAACATGTTCAAATTAAGCCTTTTTAACACTGCCAAAGCCGTTAAAACCCATTATAATCGTTGCTGAGAAATAACACCGAGCCGGTCTTTTTATTAATACCTTAGTGGCAGTTGCAAATCAAAACCAACGGTCACAGTAAAAATGAATGAATTAGGATTTATTTATGCAAACCTTGTCTCCTCACCAAGCTATTTATCACAACTTTTTAGGTGACGCTCCAAGCTGGTATAAAAACAGTATCATATTTTTCCTTTTAGCCAACCCTATACTACTGCAGGTCGTCGGACCTTATATCACCGGCTGGATACTGATATTACAATTTATTTTTACACTCGCAATGGCATTAAAATGCTACCCGCTTCAAAGTGGCGGTCTGTTAGCGATCGAGGCTATTTTTCTTGGCATGGCCAGCGCTAAAGATGTGTATCATGAAATTCAACTGAACCTACCAGTAATCTTATTACTGGTTTTCATGGTGGCTGGCATTTATTTTATGAAGGATTTATTGTTGTTCACCTTCACTAAACTACTCACCAACATTCGATCGAAAACCCTTTTGGCCCTTTTATTTAGCTTTGTTGCCGCTTTTTTATCAGCATTCTTAGATGCATTAACTGTAATCGCTGTCGTGATTAGTGTGGGCGTTGGCTTTTATACAATATTTCAAACCGTCTCGGCAGCCCAAGATAACGATCTTGAAAACAATGAAAAACACCAACAAGATCTCGAGCAATTTAGAGGCTTTCTTCGCGATCTTATGATGCACGCTGCCGTCGGTACAGCATTAGGCGGCGTATGCACACAAGTGGGTGAACCGCAAAATCTTGTGATCGCAGCCCAATCTGGCTGGCAATTTGCTGAGTTCTTTTGGCGCATGTCGCCAGTCAGTATTCCCGTGTTGATCACCGGCTTAACCATGGTCGTGGTACTAGAAAAAACCGCTTGGTTTGGTTATGGCTGGCAACTCCCTGAGTCGGTCAGAGATATACTGGTACAAGACGCCATTGAGCAAGACGCAAAGCGCGACCGTAGGGCAAATATGGCATTAATTATTCAAGCCGTTGTTGCTGTATGGCTGGTTGTTGCGCTGGCACTTCATCTTGCTGAAGTAGGCATCATTGGACTCAGTGTTATTGTCCTTACCACGGCTTTTAACGGCGTCACTAATGAGCATGCCTTAGGCAAAGCCTTCGAAGAAGCTTTACCCTTTACAGCCTTACTGGTGGTATTTTTTGCTATTGTCGCCGTGATTGATAAACAAGGGCTCTTCAAAGGCGTGATAGACAACGTCTTATCGATGGATAAAGACATTCAAATACCCATGTTTTATCTGGCTAATGGGCTGTTATCGGCGATCAGTGATAATGTCTTTGTTGGCACAGTGTATATTACTGAACTGAAGCAAGCTTTATCGAATGCGGTCATTGATCGAGAACAATATGACTTGCTAGCCGTTGCAATTAATACTGGCACCAATATACCCTCTGTTGCTACACCGAATGGTCAGGCTGCTTTTCTGTTTTTACTCACCTCTTCTTTAGCACCGTTAATTCGCTTAGGCTATGGCACAATGGTATATAAAGCGATACCCTACACTATATCGCTTACTATCGTTGGCTTATTGAGCGTCATCTATTTACTGCCTGATGCTACTGTGTCAATGCGTGAGGCAGGGATCATACGTGAGATTCAACTTAGTAGTGAGTTTAATGTGCCTACTCACAACAATGGACATCATTAGCCTAATAAGATCGTTACTCCGCCGATTGACTATTGCGCTGGCCTACCAACGAATAGCGGAATCAATCTTTGATTAGTACAACGATTTTAAATCAAGCAACGACCGCTATATGGCACAATATTTTTCTATCATTTTTTTTATCCATGTCGCACCTCATCTACCCTTGTGGATGACTGACAGTATTGGCTGCATATTAGGCCAGCTAATGAGACTTAGCAACAACTCACTCTACCGAAGCAGCAAAATCAACTTAGCGCTGACTCAGACTAAATTAAACAGTGCCGAAATTAACAGTCTAGCCAGTAAGTCTCTTTATAGAACCATTAGTAATTTCTTTGAAATGCCCCTCATCTGGACAGCTTCAGACCAATGGATTAAAAAGAAAATCACTAAAATAAACGGTGAAGATTCTTTGCTAGCCGCCTTGGAACAGAAAGCGGGGGTTATTTTAGTGATACCGCATATCGGCAACTGGGAAATACTGGGGCGTTATAGCAGTCGCTATGCACCCATGACCAGCCTTTACAAACGACAAAAAAATCCAGCGTTGGGTTAATGACAATTTAGCAGATATTGTTGGGTTGAACATCAAAGTGAAGAAACGAACGAGGACATTCACCTACCACGATGGAAGTAAGAAGACCTATCCGCTTGACGAACTTGATGTTCGTATTTCACGGGTTGAATCCTCTGAAGACCGCTTGCAACTTCCCGACGTTGGTTTTGGTGTCTCTCAACTCCTCCCAATTTTGGCAGGAATCGCTGTGCCTGGACGGCTGATCATTGAAGAGCCAGAATCAAACCTCCATCCGGGTGCACAGCAGAAATTGATGAAGAAAATCATTGAACAAATAGTCAACAACAAAAATGATGGAGTTATGATGGAAACCCATTCTGAACATTTCTTGCTAGAAGTATTGAGAGCCATTTCGGACCCCGAATGTCCTC
>CALCNB010000051.1 GCA_937897785.1 uncultured Cellvibrionales bacterium
TGGTGATTATCAACAGCTGGAAAATGATATTACCTATTTTCCGTTTCAGCTTGATGCGGCAACAACAGTCAGTGCCGAGCGCTTATCTCAGTGGTTAAGCTTGCCTATCTTTGCAATGGCCGATGGTCAGACAGCTTTTAAAATGAGACTTAAAAATACAACCAATGGACTATTGCTATCACTTGACAGTAATCTGCAGGGTTTGGTCTTTGATTTTCCTGGAGAGCTGAAAAAAGCGCTTACTGAGACTGCAGATCTTTCACTGCAATGGGAATTCAATCAATCGAATCAGCCGATGATTGTTAGTGTTGAGGATCGCTTAACAGGGCAATTACATTTTCAGCAGTTTCAATTAACAAATGGCGGTTTATATTTAGGTGATGACGATGGCTTAGATAAGATGGCCGCTAATGCTGAATGGCAGGGCTTAACCTTATCAGGTCAACTTCAATCGGCTGATTTAGATGAATGGTTGGATTTTTATCAGCGCTATACTTCATTGTTACAGTCGGAGACTCGTGAGCAAGAGCGAGATGATGCGCTTGATATTGGCGAAAAATTGGATATGGGCTTCACCATAAGAGGGCTCAAAGTAGATCAGGTGATGGCGTTTGAACGACCCTTTACTAATTCAGTGATTGACCTTTTACACGCTAATCATCGGTGGCAATTTGTGGTCACTAGTGATGAGTTGGCCGGTAAGATTAGCTTGCCAGAAGCGCAATCCTTTCAGTCGCCGAGTACATGGGATAATCAGCAAGATGCCTTTGGCTTCAATTTACAACAGCGTTATCTTTTTGACTTGGATTACTTGAAATTACAGACCGACTCTGACCAGGAAAAATTTCAATTTTCAGCGTTATTGGATTCCCAGCGATTAGAGGCCAGTTCTGTTGTTATTAATGACTTATGGCTGAATGAGAAAGCCTTAGGGAAATGGAATTTTCTGCTTAGTCCAACTGAATCATCTTTGCATCTGCACGATATAAAGGCAGAGTTTAACGGGGTTGAGATAAGCTCGGCTATTGATAGTGGCTTAGACTGGTTTATTGATAGTGATAAAAAACATCGGTCACATTTGTCGATTCAAATGCATAGTCATAAACTCGATAATTTAATTGAGGTGATTAATGATACGGACGCTATCAAGGCGCCTTTAACTAGCCAATCATCTCAATTGCTAGTGGATTTAACATGGCCTGCATCGCCTGAGCAATTTTCTCTTTTAGACAGTCAAGGTACTTTAGGGTTTAGTTTTGATGACGGTAAATTTTTGTCGGCATCGAGTTCGGCAGAAGGCTTACTTAAGCTGGTTAGCTTAGTTAACTTTGATACATTGATACGGCGGATGAAATTAGATATTTCAGGTCTTTACAGTGAGGGTCTAAGCTTTGAAAAACTCAGCGGTCGGCTCGATTTATCACAAGGCGAGATAACTTTTCTCAATCAGCCGATTCATGTTTTATCGCCTTCAAGTGAATTTGTAATGTCAGGAAGGGCAAATTTACATACTTCTGCCATCGATGCGAATTTAATCGCAACTTTGCCTTTGAAAGCTAATTTGCCGTGGTTTGCGGCTTTGGCTGGCGGTTTACCGCTGGCCGCGGGCACTTATATCGCGACCAAGTTGTTTGATAGCGAAATAGATCGTTTTTCTAGCGCGGTATATATTGTTGAGGGTTCACTAGCGGATCCACAGCTTCGCCTTGACAAGGTTTTTGATAATGAAACCCCAGCGCAATAATCATTGTAATTCTATGACTAAGAATTTCTTTTAAATACTAAAGCATTTTTTCTAGCGCTTGGCGCAAATCTTTATCAATGAATTGATAACCATGGTCAATCAACACTTGCGGTTTAACTCGACTGCTTGATAGTAATAACGCGTCTGCCATTTCACCAAAAGCCAGTCTAGCGATTATGGCTGGAATCGTAAAAAAAGCAGGCCGATTTAATAATGATGCTAGCGTAGTGGTGAATTGACGATTCGTTATCGCCTCTGGCGCGACGAGATTAACGGGTCCTTTAATCGACTCAGTTTGAATAATAAACTCAATGGCATTGACGATTTCATGCAAGCTGATACAGCTCATGTATTGATTGCCATGACTAAATGGTCCGCCAAGGCCTAGTTTAAATGGGAGTAGCATTTGCGCTAAAACGCCCCCTTTAGGGCTGAGCACAACGCCGGTACGAAGTTGAACGCTGCGAATTGATGAAGAGCCAGTCGTTTTTGCGGCGTGTTCCCAGGCGAGCGCCAATTCAGCTAAAAAATCGCTGCCTGCAAGACTGTGTTCATCTGCGATAGTTTCGCCAGTATTGCCATAAATGCCAATAGCCGAACTTGAAAGAAACACTTTGGGTGGGTGTTTCATCGTGAGTATTGTCGCAGCAAGTAGCTTTGTTGCTTGGATTCTACTGGCCCAAATAGATTTTTTTACGGTTTGATTCCAGCGGTGGTCGGCGATACTTTCACCCGCTAGATTAATCACCGTATCAATTTTTAAATCAGTGTCTAGTTCAATTATTTTCTGAGCAGGCTGCCAAAAGATGTAGTTGTCTCGTTGGCTTTTTTGTCTCGATAATATCCACACTTGATGCCCAGCTTGACGAAATTGCTTTTCGAGTGCCGTGCCAATAAGACCAGTGCCTCCTGCGATCAGTATGTTCATATGCGTTGCTCCATGGCATTAATCACCGGTTTGATATTGGGTGAGTAATCGGTCGAGTTGATTGGCAAATTTTTGCCGATCACCAAGCCCTAAAGGGGCTGGGCCACCGGTTTGAATACCACTGGAGCGCAGATTATCCATAAAATCCCGCATCGTAAGTCGCGCTTTAATATTTTCTTGCGTATACAGTTCTCCGCGCGGGTTTAATGCCTTAGCCCCTTTTTCTATCGCCTCAGCGGCGAGTGGAATGTCTGCAGTAATGACAAGATCGCCGGCGTTGAGCAGACGAACAATCTCATTGTCGGCAACATCGAATCCAGCGCTGACCTGAAGTGTATTAATAAATGGTGAAGGAGGGACTGCAATTAATTGATTGGCAACTAGGGTGATAGAAATTTCTCGTCGCTGGGCTGCCCGAAATAAAATTTCTTTAATGGCAACAGGGCATGCATCGGCATCGATCCAGATTTTCATGCAATCGTCGCTGGCAATGCGGTGAGGTGAATGTTCATAAGGATTTGATGACCTTGGTTCTAGTTGATGACGTTGACACGGCCAATATTTTTTTCAGGGCGTTGGCCAATCTCGACTAAAAAGCTTTTTTCAGCACCCTGATGCAAAACGCGAAGGTTGATTTTTTGGCCCGGTGGCGTTTGAGCAATACTGTGCATACTCATATTGCCGTCGACAATCGCTGTACCATCGATATGAGTGATAATATCACCAATTTGGAGTCCTGCTGTTTCAGCCGGACTGTTGGGCTTTATATCGGTTAAGACTAAACCATTAAGATTTTCTAGTGCTAGGGCCTCGGCTAAGTTGGGTGTAATATCTTCAACGACCACGCCCAGCCAGCCCCTGATGACACGTCCCTTAAGGACAATGCTGTCTAGTACATAGCTTGCGATATCGACGGGGATGGCGAACCCAATTCCACTTGAGCCGCCATTTTGGCTATAAAGACTGCTGTTAATGCCAATGAGGTCGCCTTTGCTATTAATCAGTGCGCCGCCAGAGTTGCCGCTGTTAATGGCTGCATCAGTTTGGATGTATTTCTCGTAAGTATTGATATGAAGGCCATGTCGGCCAGTGGCTGACACAATTCCTTGAGTGACGGTTTGGCCAATACCATAGGGGTTGCCAATCGCTAATACAATATCACCGATTTTGACATTGCTAGGGTTGCCAAAAAGCAAAGGGGAAGCGTCAATGATATCGATTTTAATGACGGCTAAATCGGTAGGTTCGTCAAAGCCAACCACGGTTGCTAATCGACTGCGGCCATCCGCTAGTTCGACTTTGACTTTATCGGCGCGATTAATGACATGATGATTGGTTAGAATGTATCCGTCACTGCTAACAATAACGCCGGACCCTAGACTGCTTTTAATTCTATTCGTAGTAGGAGCCTGTTTTGACTTAAAAAACCGCTGAAAAATGGGGTTTATCGATTGCGAGTAAGTTGGAGTGGAAACGATTCTTTGGGTATAAATATTCACTACTGACGGCATGGCTTTTTCGACAGCAGATGAAAAACTGTTGATGACATATCGGCTATCTTGATTGAGTTGCTGCTGATGCTGCAAAAGTACGATAGCTAAAAGCACGCCACAAATGATTGGCCAGCCATAACGGTTTATTAGGTCTTTCAGAGCTGACTGTGTTTGGTTAAAATGTTTTTTAACAAAAGCCAACAATGGTATGCTCTCCCATTAATGGTGCCTTTTTCAGTTTCCAAAATTGGCGGTTAATCTTGAAATATAATGCACTAATGGAGCAAAGTTTCTATCCAGATATTCAGTGTCTTGGTCGGTTTTAAATAGCATGAATTTTTGGATCTGAAAAGTCGTCCTCTGAATCAGTTGATTCGAAGCCATCACTGTATGGTGGGTTGTTTGCCTCCGTGGGCGTGTCATTAAGATTCACTTTTTCTAAGCCATAATCTTCGGATAAGGTGCCGCTATTTGCTGTATTACTCTTAGGTGCGTAATCGAGAGGTTGCTGGACAGGTCGATTTGCTTGGTTGATATCATCTGATAGTGGAGAGTCGACCAGTAGAGAGTGGCCCTCTTCATCGCGACAGAGTTGGTCGGCACCTAATGCAAGGTGTTGATGAATGTCTTTATACTTTTCAGTGAGGTCATTGAGCATCAGCGCTGTTTGGGAAAAATGATCGGCGACGTGTTGCTGATAAGCATCGTTTTTGGCTTTTGCCTCGCTTAACTGTTGTTTCAGTTGTTCTGCCTGTTTCTCAGACATTGTGTTGTTGCGGTATAGACCGACACCCAGCAGTATGCCGACTATTGAACAAATAAAACCTATAAAGATAAGAAAACCTAAATCGAACATAATTTATCACCCCCAATATAAGCTTATTATAGCTGTTTTTATTGCTATTGCGGGGTTTTCAGTGATGAAATTGAGGCCAAATTTCATTGCTAAGCTGCCCAGCTCTGGTTAATCTGGTCTTATGAGTATCGTGATATGATGACGATGTACACTGGATACTGATTCTAACCTGTTGCCCTATTTGATATGACTGAGCATTTGCGTCCCCTAGAACGCTTCAAAGTTGATCTTGATAAAGCCGATTTTCAATACGATGCGGCTCAAGCGATGGCGGTAAAAAAACTTGATAATTTATATGGCCGTTTGATTGCGCGTCAAGCCCAGATGCCAGGCTTGCGCGCGCGCGTTGGTCATTGGCTGTCAGTCTTAATGGGTCGTCGACGCAAGATTATGCCTGAGCAGGGCTTATATTTTTGGGGTGGTGTGGGGAGAGGTAAAACGTATTTGATGGATATGTTTTATGATTCTGTGCCAGGCGAGGCGAAATTACGGATTCATTTCCATCGCTTTATGCGCCGTGTGCATCACGAATTAACCGATTTGGATGGGGTAAAGAACCCTTTAGAGCGAGTAGCTGATAAGATCGCAGCGGAGGCAAGTCTCATTTGCTTTGATGAGTTTTTTGTCTCTGATATTACCGATGCGATGATTCTGGCCGGCATGTTTGAAGCCTTGTTTGCTCGCGGTGTTTGTTTGGTTGCCACGTCTAATATCGCGCCAGATGAGCTCTATAAGGACGGTCTGCAGCGGGCTAGATTTTTACCTGCCATTGCTTTAGTTAAAGCACATACCGAAGTGCTTAATGTCGATGGAGGGGTTGATTATCGGCTGCGAACCCTCGAGCAAGCACAATTGTATTATACCCCGCTAGACCAAGGAGCCGATATCAGTTTAATGAGCAGTTTTGAGCGTCTAGCGCCAAATAAAGAAGGAACTGAGGTTAATATCGAAGTTGATGTGCCGATTGAAATAGAGGGCCGATACATTCAGTCTCGGTATTTGGCTGATGATGTGGTTTGGTTTGATTTTAATGCACTCTGCGATGGCCCTCGCTCTCAAAATGACTACATCGAATTGGCTAAAGAATTTCACACGGTACTGATCAGTGATGTACCGCAAATGGGTCGTGACAATGAAGATCGCGCCCGACGCTTTATTCATTTAGTCGATGAGTTTTACGATCGAAATATTAAGCTTGTACTCTCGGCAGAGGTCGAGTTATTTGATCTCTATGCATCAGGTCGTTTGGCGTTCGAATTTCAGCGTACCTGCTCACGCCTGCAAGAAATGCAATCGCATGATTATCTCGCTGCTGCTCATCGTGCCTAATCGCTTTTCACTCACGTGTTTAATCACTTGGCACTCAGGTTCAGTTGCTGAATAAATGGCTGTTCATATCACTGCTAAGGCCAGCTATTTTCGGTATGGTATCTAGATTAACCGATGATGTTTAAATTTTATCCTTAATAAGGAGCGCATTGTGAGCGAAGCGAATTTATTGATTAGCACCCACGATGGGGTTCGTGAAATCATCCTCAACCGGCCTGAGAAAAAAAACGCCCTTGATGGCCAACTTTTTTCAGCCTTAGCCGAGGCTATGCAGCAGGCTCGTCAAGATGATGATGTCCATGTGGTCATGTTGATGGGTGCCGGCGGCAATTTTTGTTCAGGTATGGATCTGGGCGGTAATTTCGATGACGGCAGTGCGCCGTTTGATGATTGTGCTGCAGCTATGGCTAATTTCGATAAGCCCTTAATTGCCGCAGTTGACGGTATTGCGATTGGCGGAGGCGCAACGATTCCGCTGCATTGTGATGTGGTTTATGTTGGTGAAAGCCTGCGGATGCGCTTTCCCTTTGTCAATTTAGGCTTAGTGCCTGAGTTTTCTAGCAGTTATTTACTGCAAGCCAATATCGGCGCCCAACCAGCGGCTGAAGTGATGTTTACTGCTGAGTGGATCAATGCTGAACGTGCCATGTCTCTGGGGCTAGCCAGTCGCGCCTACCCCGACAGTGAGTTGCACTCGCGTGCGCGAGCAAAGGCTGAAGAAATAGCCCAGTGGCCGGTTAATGCCTTAGTGGCAACTAAGCGCTGTTTAAAAGCGACTCACGAACAGCCTATTGCAACAGCTCAAGCGATAGAAGCACGGTTGATGGCCGAGCAGGTGGGCTCACCTGAAAACACCGAGGCGATTACGGCTTTTTTTGAAAAGCGGCCGCCAAATTTTCGATCCTTGAAGGTTTAGGAAAAAATAATGCGAGCGGATAAAACTAAAACTGGCAAAGTTATTGTCATCACAGGTGCTGGTAGTGGCATGGGCCAGCTCGCGGCGCAAAACTTTTCTAAGCAAGGCGCAAAGGTTGCCGCTTTAGATGTTAATCCTGAGGGCCTGGCAACCACTGCCGAAGGATTTGAGGGCTTGCGTACATGGA
>CALCNB010000052.1 GCA_937897785.1 uncultured Cellvibrionales bacterium
CTGACTTGAACGACTTGTACCGTCGGGAGATTAACCGTAATAATCGTTTAAAACGGTTATTAGAGCTAAATGCACCTGACATTATTGTGCGTAACGAAAAGCGTATGTTGCAAGAATCGGTTGATGCCTTGTTGGATAATGGCCGCCGTGGCCGCGCAATTACCGGTTCAAACAAACGACCATTAAAATCGCTCGCCGATATGATTAAGGGTAAGCAGGGTCGTTTCCGTCAAAACTTATTAGGCAAGCGGGTGGATTACTCGGGTCGTTCGGTTATCGTATGTGGCCCGACCTTACGTTTACATCAATGTGGCCTGCCTAAGAAAATGGCGCTTGAATTATTTAAGCCGTTCATTTTTGGTAAGCTCGAAGCCCGAGGTATGGCAACCACCATTAAAGCGGCTAAGAAAATGGTTGAGAAAGAGCCCGCTGAAGTATGGGATATTCTTGCTGAGGTTATTCGTGAACATCCGGTGCTATTAAACCGTGCGCCGACCTTACATCGCTTGGGTATTCAAGCTTTTGAGCCATTGTTAATTGAAGGTAAAGCGATCCAGCTACACCCCTTAGTTTGTGCGGCCTTTAACGCCGACTTTGACGGCGACCAAATGGCGGTTCACGTACCGTTAACTATCGAAGCGCAATTAGAAGCTCGCGCATTGATGATGTCGACTAACAATATTCTTTCGCCAGCCAGTGGTGATCCTATTATAGTGCCATCTCAGGACGTGGTGTTGGGTTTATATTGGATGACACGCGAACGCGTCAACGGTAAGGGTGAAGGTATGATCTTCGCTGATACTGAAGAAGTATCTCGTGCTTATGGTGCCGGTCAAGTTGATTTGCAGTCGCGCATTAAGGTTCGAATTCATCAGGTTATTAAAAATGCCAATGGTGACAGTATCGAAAGCAATGATGTAGTCGATACTACGGTTGGTCGTGCTTTGCTGTGGGAAATTGTACCCGATGGTTTGAGTTTCGATTTAGTCAACTTGAATATGTCTAAGAAGGCCATTTCACGTATTTTGAATGCTTGTTATCGTGATGTTGGTTTAAAGCCTACGGTTATTTTTGCCGATAAATTGATGTATACCGGTTTTGAGTATTCCACTAAATCAGGTAGTTCAATTGGCGTGAATGATTTTGAAATTCCTTCAGCCAAGGCCGAAATTATTGGCGCAGCCGATGATGAAGTGAAAGAGATCGAAGATCAATATGCGGCAGGCTTGGTTACTCAGGGCGAGAAATATAATAAAGTCATTGATATTTGGTCGCGTGCTAATGATCTGGTTTCAAAGGCTATGATGGAAGGTATTTCGACAGAGCCAGTGCTCAACAAAGAAGGCGATGAGGAAAAGCAAGACTCGTTTAACTCGGTCTTTATGTATGCTGATTCCGGTGCGCGTGGCTCGCCTGCGCAGATCCGTCAGTTGGCCGGTATGCGCGGTCTTATGGCTAAGCCTGATGGTTCGATTATCGAGGCGCCGATTACGGCTAACTTCCGTGAGGGCTTAAATGTATTGCAGTACTTTATTTCTACGCATGGTGCGCGAAAGGGTTTGGCCGATACGGCGCTAAAAACAGCCAACTCAGGTTACTTAACCCGACGCTTAGTTGATGTTGCGCAAGATTTAGTGGTTACTGAGTTTGATTGCGGCACTACCTCGGGTTTATTAATGACGCCTGTTATCGAAGGCGGCGATATTATCGCGAGTTTAGGTGAGCGTATTCTAGGTCGCGTAGTGGCCACGGACGTGCTTCATCCCGAGACCGATGAAGTAGTCGTTGCCGCTGGTGTTATGATTGATGAAGGTTTAGTTGACGCTCTAGAGGAAGCTGGCGTTGATGAAGTGCTGGTCCGTTCAGCAATCACCTGTGATACCCGTCACGGTGTTTGTTCGCAGTGTTATGGTCGCGACTTAGCACGCGGTCATATTGTCAA
>CALCNB010000053.1 GCA_937897785.1 uncultured Cellvibrionales bacterium
TAATCCAGATATTTTGAATGGCTCTCGCAAGCGTCGTATCACGCAAGGTTCAGGCACTCAGTTACAGGATTTAAATCGCTTGCTCAAACAGCACAAACAAATGCAAAAAATGATGAAAAAAATGAAAGGCGGCGGCATGGCAAACATGATGCGTGGCCTAGGTGCTGCGGGCGGGGGTCTGCCTGGTGGAATAGGTGGCATGCCAGGATTACCACCTAAATTTAAGTAATTGTTTTTATTTTATCGGCATTCATTGGCTGGCCGGTATCTCATTAATTGCCGGATCATTGGCCGGTGTTTTAATGCACCAAGTGCCTGCTTGGTGATAAATATAAGCCACGCAGGCATTGCAGTTGTCGCAACCGGACTGGCTTATCTCGCCTGATTTGAATTTATTAACTAACCCAGTATCGTGCAGTAATGCTCTTGCCATGACGATGCATTCAAAGCCATCGGCTATTGCCTTTTCAGCATTCGCTAATGATTTCACCCCGCCTAAATAAGCTAAAGGTAGAGTTACCGCTTGGCGAATTTGCATAGAGTATTGGTGAAAATACATTTCCTTGAAAGTTAACTCTTTGGGTGTCGAGAGTGCGGCGGCTTTCATCAGTAAGCGTGAAATGGGATTTTTTAAAACGTCAGCTATGGCTTGTTGGTTGATGGGGCTGCCAAACATAAACCACGTCGATTCCATGTTTCGGCCACCTGACAACACCAGCATATCGGCGCCGGCTTGTTCAAGAACTTGCGCAGTGATAGCGCCATCAGCTGCGGTTGCGCCTCCGCGAACGCCGTCAGCGACATTGATTTTAGCTAATATGGCTAAGTCTTTGCCCACTGCTTGTTTGACAGCGGCCAAAACGCGAGCGGGAAAGCGTGCACGATTTTCAGCGCTGCCACCGTATTGGTCGCGACGTTTATTGCTAAGTGGTGAAATAAACTGGTTCAGTAGATAGCCATGGCCCATATGAATTTCAACGGCATCAAAATTGGCCCGCCGCGCAATATGAGCGGCATCAACAAAGGCATCGATCACCGCTTGCATATCACTTTCTTTCATGGCGCGCTGCCAAAAGTTACCGCTGAGTAAGCCGGCTTTATTAATACCTGAACTTGAGCTAATGGTCGCGCCTTTGACTTTCAAGCCGGTTACAAATGAGCCGCCATGGGTGATCTGAATTGAAGCAGCAGCACCGTGCTGATGGATTTCTTGTGTCAGGGCGGTTAAATCTTTTAGCGAAGATTCGCTCATCACGATTTGATTGGCCAGCGTTCGGCCGACCTCACTCACTGCGCCATAGGCAACAGTCGTCATGCCGATGCCGCCACGAGCAAGATCGCCATGATGTTTTAACATGGCCTTGGTCGGCACACCGTCCCGTGACATCGCCTCATTGGCGCCGGATTTAATAAACCGATTACGCAATGTCAGTGGCCCAATGGTGATGCTGTCAAAAGGTGATGTCATTAAAACCTCCGAAGCGCGCTTGGTTAGTGTTAGTTAGGCTTATCTGATCATAAACGCTATTTTAACGGCTTGCTGGTTGAATATTTATAGATTCGCTGCAGCCGATTGACCTGCTAATCGCCCAAAGAATGTCGCATCGCCTATACTCATACCGCTGGCATAGCCGTCGGCGCAGCGAGGTAAACCAGCGCTGTTTCTGCCGGCTGAATAGAGCCCTTTGACGACCTGCTTTTCGACGGTTAATACTTCACCCGTGGGTAAAGTATCTAATCCGCCAAATGTCATCACCGCGTAGTAAGCGCCGTTGCCAATGGTTAAGTCAAAGGCAGCATAGGGCGGTTGGTCTAAACCCGTTAGGTATTTTTCGGCTTTATGGAAGACCGGATCTTTTCCATCAGCGGCAAAGCGATTATAGGTGTTTAGGGTGTTAACTAAGGTGCCTTCGGGTAAGTTGATCGCTTGTTCTAATTCCTCTGCAGTATCACCAACACCGGCGACACTGTAGCCGCCTTTAGGTGGACGTTCTAGAATTTCAAAGTGTCGGCTATCAATGATTAAGTAGTAACGTCGATCGGGTCGATCTAAAATAGCACTGCCTAATCGGCCGTGATAGACATCTTCATTAATGAAACGTTGACCTGTGTCGTCAACAATAATGGCTTCTAAAAATTGCCTCGGTGGATAGTGCGGCGTGCAGGTAAAACCTTCATGCATATTAATGGCATTGCCACCTGCGCCGATGCCAATTCGAATGCCTGCACCGGTATCATTAGGGTTGCCGTTAGGGTAATTGCCTCGTGCTAATCGAGGCGCGTATTGTTTGACCATATCCGTGTTCATGATAAAGCCGCCGCCGGTGAGAATAACACCACGCTTAGCGTGGATGCATTGTTCCTCGCCATCAATACGCACAACGATTCCTTTGACAGTTCCTTCATGGTCGGTAATGGCGGTTAATGCTCTTGCATCACAAATAATATTAACCCCTTTAGATTGGGCTGAGGCAATGAGTTTTTCCATTAACGGGATGCCGCCATGGTCACCTTCAATTTGTGGCTTGTGGCCGCGAGGGGCGGGTTTCGAATGCTCCACAAAGGGCCAGGCCTCTTCATTGCCAGTGGTCATCAATGCCGCTTCGTTCGGCGTATTCGTGTGTTTATGCGGGTAGTACTCGGGTTTAAACACTACTCCTTGTTTGATAAGCCAGTCATAGTGATTAAGTGATTGATCGCAGTACAGGCGAACTTTGCTTTCGTCAGCGTTAGGTCCTGATGCCATCATCAAATGCTTAAACATTTCTTCGGTATCATCTTCAAAGCCGCAGGCGATTTGGGTGGGGGTGCCACCGCCCATATAAATTAAGCCACCCGCAAGGGCAGTAGAGCCGCCCGCATCGCTGGCCGCTTCTAATACTGTCACCTGAGCGCCTGCATCGGCCGCTTCGATGGCGGCCGAGCTGCCTGCACCGCCGCCGCCGACAATTACAACGTCAGTCTCTGCATACCATTGTGAAATGGATTCGAAGGCGGCTGGTTTATCGGCTGAGGCTTTTTTGTTCATAAAGGTTCCGTTAGTGACTGAAATGGGCTGCGAGATAAGCTGCAAAGGCATTCTTGCTTCGTAGATGGATTCTAGCAGTACTGCATAAGATCTGGATGAAGAGTCTTTAACGCGGCTTGTTTAACGTGGTCATATCACAGCTTTTTCGGGTATTGCTGGGTGATTAAAAAGGCCATAAATTGCGCCCTCTGAGTAAAAATAGACTGATGAATTGATCGATTGGTCATGCCAGTGATCTATAATTTAATTAAGTAATTGAATTAAATGGATTTTTTTTGCTTTACTGGGGCGTAATTAGTACGGGTTCTAAGTTTGCAATTGGAGGTGTTCAATTGTCTGGCAATGCCGTATAATTCGCGCCTTTTCGCCCCTAGCTCAATTTTTCGGTGAGTAATCAAGGTGTTTCGCCGCAAGTGGTTGTTTCAATTGACTGCTTTGAAGGGTTTAGGTGGTAAGTAAAACGAGTATTTTTTGACAAAAGACATTACTGGGAAACAAACAATGGTAACTATTCGATTATCAAGAGGCGGATCTAAGAAGCGTCCTTTTTATCATGTCGTTGTTGCGGATAGCCGCAAAGCAAGAGATGGACGTTTTATCGAGCAGATTGGTTTTTTCAATCCTATTGCCCGTGGTCAAGAAGAGCGTCTACGTATTCAACTTGATAGGATCGACCATTGGGTAGGCCTAGGTGCTCAATTGTCTGATCGGGTTTCAGCATTAGCGAAGCAAGCAAGAGCAGCGGCTTAGTTTCGATAAACTGGTTGATGAGCTTAGCTTTGACAAGCTCAGTTGATCGGTCTTGCGTCTGAGTATGTCAGAGCAGAACTTAGTCACTGTGGGTCAAATTAGCGCCGTTTTTGGCGTGAAAGGATGGCTAAAAGTCCATTCCTACACAGACCCAATAGAAAATTTATTATCGTATAAGCGCTTTTGGCTAGAGAAAAATGGCCAACTGCAAACCGTTAATATTGACGCGGCAAAACGACACGGTGAAGGTTTAATTGTTCACATCGAATCGGTTGATGATCGTGATCAGGCCAGAGAATATATACGATGGCAGATCAAAATAGCCGCTGAACAAATGCCCGATCTAGAGGATGGGGAGTATTATTGGCACCAACTGCAAGGTTTAGCTGTTTATTTGCAAGATCAGCAAGGCGAGCCTTCAGTTTTATTAGGCCAAATAGATTATTTGTTAGAGACCGGCGCTAACGATGTATTGGTGATTAGGTCTAAAAACATTTCGGCGGGTAACGGCGATCAGGAAATTTTAATTCCCTATTTGCCGGGTGATGTTGTCAAGTCGATTGATATTGATGCAGGAACGATGTTAGTTGATTGGCAAATTGACGAATAATTCGTTTTTGGGAGGGAGGTCGCGTTGTGCAGGTGAGTGTCATTACGCTATTTCCCGAGATGTTTGATGCTTTGTCTGATGCTGGTATTAGCGGCAGAGCAATAAAGCAAGGTTTACTATCATTAGCGACAGTCAATCCTCGAGATTTCACTGAGGATCGACATCATAGCGTTGATGATCGCCCTTACGGGGGTGGTCCAGGTATGGTGATGACGGTAGGGCCGTTGAGTCAGGCAATAGACTCAGCGAAAACGAACATGAATGTGCCAGGCAAGCCATCACCCAAAGTGGTCTATATGTCGCCTCAAGGTAAGCGGTTAGATCAGCAGGTGATAAATGAACTGGCTCAACAAGATAGTTTAATTGTGCTGTGCGGTCGTTACGAAGGTATTGATGAACGCTTAATAGATGCCGAAGTTGATCAGGAATTATCACTTGGGGATTATGTCATCAGTGGCGGTGAGCTTGCCGCTATGGTCTTATTAGATGCCATGATTCGTCAGTTACCGGATGCCTTAGGTGACAGTGAGTCGGCCAGCCAAGATTCTTTTGCGAGTCGTCCCTTGTTGGATTGTCCGCATTATTCGAGGCCAGAAGATATCGCTGGTCGCGTTGTCCCCTCAGTATTGTTGAGTGGTGACCATGAAGCCATAAGGCGTTGGCGCTTAAGACAGTCACTGATAAGAACGCGTGATCGCAGGCCAGATTTATTTGCCAAATTGCAGTTAAGTGATGAAGAGTGCAAATTGTTAGATGAGTAATATTAATTAGCAATTTGGAAATTATGTTAGACGTTTATTCATTGTTCTTCGTCAAACGGAACAATGTTATTAGGAGTAAGTTATGAGCAACAGAAATAAATTGATTCAGGAAATTGACGCTGAGCAAACCTCAGCAAAATCGGTCCCTGATTTTTCTCCCGGTGATACAGTTGTCGTTCAAGTTAAAGTTAAGGACGGTGAGCGTGAGCGTCTGCAGGCTTTTGAAGGCGTA
>CALCNB010000054.1 GCA_937897785.1 uncultured Cellvibrionales bacterium
ACGCCGCCCAGACGTTATCTGGCACCCTGCCCTGTGGAGCCCGGACTTTCCTCCGATAAATACCCAAGAGTATCTATCCGCGATTGTCTAGCCGACTCGGGGCGCGAGCTTAACAGCCCTACTCTAAAGCGCAAGCGCTTTATTTCGCCGCTGGTAACAGTTGATGATTACAACGAGAATAAAAATGAAAAGTAAGTACTTGATTGTTAATAAATAAACCGGCTATGTAAATGAATGGTGGAATCATTATTACGCGACTGGGCCTGCGTTTTTGGCCCACCTATTGCTGTCCAACCAATAGCCACTAACACACCGTCTTCGAACACATAGGGGGTAAATTCATCATCGGTAACAATGCCATCGGCAAAGGTGCGCGAGCGAAAAAAAACAATCTCTTTCAAGCGGTCATTGTCAATATAGGTTTCAGCAGCTTTCATCGACTGCGATCTTAAATGCATTTGGGTCGGCTGCAGCAGTGCCAACACCTCCTCTTTACTTTGCCCCAAGCTCACTTTTTCGGCTTGTTGTTGGTAAGCTGAAATCGCCGCAGTAATCGATTGATTGCTCGCACAGGCCGCAAGAGCCGTCACACTGAGTATTGCCATTAAACGAATCAGTGGCTGGATAATGTAACTCAAATAGTTAGGCATATGATTCTCCTCAACCCGTCAGTAAAATAGGTGATCGTTGCGCTTACTTTATGACGTATCTTTCACCAAATCAATTGCTCGATTGTATAAATAATTTTTCTTTAAACCGGTCAACTTGACTGCCAAACCGGTTGCCTGCTTGACGGGCAATTCACTTAAAAGTGTCATAAGCACTTGATCAGCCGCTAATTCTTGCTCTGAACGCTGCGCTTCAGTAACCGCCAAGCCGTTAATAATGATAACCATCTCACCACGCTGCTGATTTTTATCAGCAGTCACTTCAGCCAGTAATGAGGCCAGTGAACCATCGGTAATCGTTTCATATCGCTTGGTTAGTTCTCGCGCTAGAACAGCTTCACGGTCGGGGCCAAAGGCATCGACCATCGCCGTTAAACTCGCCACAATACGGTGAGGCGCCTCATAAAAAATAAGACTGCCCGTCTGCTGGCTTAAACCGCGTAATCGCTTTTCTCGTTGGCCTGCCTTTGCCGGCAAAAACCCTTCGAAGCTGAACCGATCAGTGGGTAAACCCGCTGCTGATAAGGCACTGGTTAATGCACAGGCGCCCGGCACCGGTGAAACGCGATAACCTTGCTCACGTATTCGCCGAACGATCGCATAGCCAGGATCGGAAATAAGCGGCGTGCCAGCATCACTGATAAGCGCCACCGATTGACCCTTGGCTAGGCGTTCAATCAACTGATCGGCCGCCTGCGCTTCATTGTATTCATGACAGGCAAGCATAGGGGTTGTAATCGAAAAATACTGGCACAAACTGCTGCTATGACGCGTATCTTCAGCGGCGATTAAGTCAACCGCCGAGAGTACCGTGATCGCGCGAGGACTCATATCGCCAAGATTACCGATGGGCGTGGCAACCACATAGAGGGTTGATGGCGGCCAATACTGGCCAAGGCGAAGGCTTTCGTTGCTCATGGCTTTTCCTGCTGTTGCATCGGCAATTTGCCCAGACACAGAATCTTGCATAATTTTTACTCCCAGCCTGTAATCTGCTACTTTATGCTCGAATCCAAGCTATTTGTGCTAATCTTGCCGTGATAGTTTATAGGATGTTTTAAATAGCCTATTACTGTTAAGCTCTTGAACTGTCTACGGCAAGCTAAAATCGTCTCACTTACTGGAATACATTGTAACCAAAATCATGACATTGCGTTTGCCCTTTCACGCCTTTATCGCCCATTCAATCACTTTTGGGCTAATTCTTCTGTTATCGGCCTGCAGCAGCACACCGCCGGTGACACCCCCACTTTTTAGCGATGAGGCACGCGTGTTTAATCAGACAGACACGGAAAAATCACCCAGACTGGATAAAATCCTCAAGCAATTTAATCATGCTAACGCTGAACAACAAGTCGATTTGTTACCTGCTATTTTAACTGCTGCAAGCCGAGAACAGCGGTGGTCAATCGCCAACAAAGCCATTGAGCTGATCAGCATCGATCAGTTGCGGGTGGATCAAATGGCCGATTTCAGCTTAGCGGCATCTAAGCTATGGCTTTATCAAGGTGATTTTAAACGTATCGACGATTGGTTAAATCACCCCGCCCTGATCAGAGCGATACCGCGTATGAGCATTGATGATCAGCTTGGGCTAGCGTCTCTGCAGGCTGAAATATTGTTTGTTAGGGGGCAATATTTTTTGAGTTTCAAGCACCGAGTGGTAATCAAGCCTGAACAATTGTCTGAGTCGCAACAAACCACTAACCATCAAGCAATCTGGGACTGCTTAGTGGCCCTATCCTTAGGTGAACTTGAACAACAGCTTAATAAAAATCACTCCCCCGAGATCATAGCGTGGCTCAGTTTAGCTCGCATTCATCATCAAACCGATCTCGGCCCCGCTGAACAACGCCGACGATTAACGGCTTGGCAGCGCAACTGGCCTAACCACATTGCAGCTATCAAGCCACCTTTCGAGCTGCCTGCAATGACCGACATCCTTTCGCAGCAAGTGAAGAAAATTGCGCTTATCCTCCCTTTAAGCGGGCCACTGTCAGAAGCAGGAATTGCCGTGCAAGACGGTATTATGGCGGGCTACTTCAATGCTAAAGAGCACGGTTGGCAGCCACCTAAAATTATCAGCTATGACAGCCATCAAAAAAGCATTAAAAGTATTTATCAACACATAGAGCGAGAAGCGATTGATTTAGTGATAGGCCCCCTGCAAAAAAACAAGCTTGAACAGCTTGCCTCGCTAAATCCTAAGATGTCAGTAATTGCATTAAATTATTTAACTGAAACAACCATCACCAACCCCTCGATTATTCAATTTGGTTTAGCCGCTGAGGATGAAGCGCGACAATTAGCTAACAATGCGCGTCGCAACGGCCATAAAAATGCCATCATCATCCAGTCTAATGCCGATTGGTCGAGACGTGCAGGGCTTGCCTTTAGACAGCAATGGGCAACCTTAGGAGGACAAACACTCAATCAAACGGCACTATCTGACCCTAAAAACTATTCATCAGAAATTGCTGAGAGCTTATTATTACCACAAAGTCAGGCGAGACATCAGCAACTCGAAAGACTGTTAGCGACCTCAATCAAATTCACCCCCCGTCGTCGTAATGATGTCGATGTCATCATTCTTTTCGCCAATAGCCAACAAGCTAAAAGTATTAAACCATTACTTGCCTACCATTACGCATCTAAGTTGCCGGTGTACAGCAGTTCACACATTCATGACGGTGTAGAGGGCAACAGTAATAGAGATCTAAATGGAATCATTTTCAATGAAATTCCTTGGGTGTTAACCGATAACGCAATCAAAAAAAAGGCTCACTCACAATATAAAGATAACAAACAGTTAGGTCGACTGTTTGCCATGGGGCTTGACGCGTTTTATGTTTATCCTCATCTTGGACCAATGCAACAAGGCTCTCAGCAAGTATTTTTCGGCAAAACCGGTCAGCTTTCAATTAACACTAACCGTATTAATCGCAAATTGCAGTTGGTTCAGTTTAATCGTGGAAAAATAAAACCCGCATCGTTACCTTAACTATGTCACTGGGCGTTCATGGCAAATACACTGCAAATAGGTGAAGCAACTGAAACCGCTGCACTGCAGTTTTTACTTCGCCATGGGTTAAGCTTAATCACTAAAAACTATCGCTGCCAATATGGCGAAATTGACCTGATCATGGGGGATGGTAATACATTGGTATTCATTGAGGTTCGCTATCGTCAACATGTCCAATTCGGCGGTAGCGCTAGCAGCATCACCGCCAAAAAACAAAAAAAATAATGAATACCGCGCTTCATTTTTTGCAGCACCATCAAACCGATGCCGCTAGCCGATTTGATGTCATTGCAATGTCGCCTAGCGAGACAAAAATACCTTATACTATTGACTGGATACAAAACGCCTTTATGTAGTTTTTTATAAAGTTTTTTTATCCCTTTACCAACGCCGCTAATAAGAGCATCTTTTTACATGATCAATGAATCCTCCTTCATAGCTGACAGAATTGCTTCAGCGATGCAGCACTTAGGTAACTTACCGCCCTCATTCACCAACAGTGTTAATGAAATCGGTCAATTCATAGCTGCAAACCTAGCCCAAGACAGGACTCTTTTTACTCTGGGCCTTGATACACTGGCGCCGTTAACGGCTGTTTTCTGTCAGACGATGCTTTATCGAAATAGCGATCAAAGGCCTAGCCTGCCGGTGATAGCACTCAACAATCAGGCCTCACTTAATAGTCCAAACCATTCGCAGCATTATATTCAACCCTTGCAGGCATTAGCACAAGCCGGTGATATAGTGTTGATTGCCTGTGAACACACTGAGAACGACAGCCTAATAGACTTCATCAAAGCGGCGAATGATCGGGGCATCGCCTGTATTATTATGTGTATGGGGCCACTAAGTGAGCAAATAGCACAGTTCGAACAGATAATACATTTACCCATAGAGGCCGATAATTTGGCAAGAATGCACGAACTTTCACTCTTCATTTTCAATGGATTCAGCGATATTATTGAAGATCAATTATTTGCTATTTAACTAGGATTATCCGTCGACTAGGTACCTGACAATGACAACAAATCGATCAACAGCACTGCTACTACTCATATTAAGCAGCTTTTTTTTATCGGCTTGCAGTTCGGTGATTTCGATATCTCGAGATAAACCTATCGGTGAAAATTACGGCAAGAGAACAACCGGTGCTTTTGTTGATGACCAATTAATAGAGACTAAAGCCAAAGTAAACTTGAACAAAAGCGATGAGCGATTTAAGCCCGCGCAAGTGACGGTTAACAGCTTCAATGGCGTTGTCCTAATCACAGGCAATGTCTCTGATAGTGACATGCGAGCAATCGCCACAAAGACGGTCAGTAAAATTCGTAAGGTCAGACGTGTTAACAATGAATTAAACGTATCGCCGCCTCGTTCAAACAGCGCCAAGCTAGCCGATGCCTGGCTAAGCAGGAAAGTTAAAACACGATTTTTATTTAGTAAAGACGTCGATAGCAACAGGGTTAAAGTGGTGGTCAATGATGGGGTTATTTTTCTTATGGGCTTAGTCAGTCATGCTGAAGCAGACAGCATTGTTGAATCGACCAAGAAGGCCTATGGCCTGCAAAAAATTGTCCGCGTGTTTGAGTATATTGATTAAACGAGAACCGACTCGGAGTTTTTAATTTTATAGTCGAGAGTTACTTAACGACTCTCAGGCTCGGTTTTTCGGCTTTACTGCCGCTAGGCTTCTTATCTGACACTAACTTAGGCCCTGGTGGCGGTTCTGAATCGGGGTCTGGCGCATCTTCAGGCTCAAACATCATGCCCTGGCCATTCTCTCTTGCGTAAATACCTAACAGAGCACCCATCGGTGCATAGATATCCATAGGGATACCCCCAAATCGAGCATTAAACGTCAAGCTAGTGGTATTGATTAGCAAATCACTGATCGCTGATGGGGCAATGTTAAGAACAATTTGCCCATCTTTGACATAATTTTGAGGCACTTCGACATCGGCGGCAAAGGCATCCACTAACACGTAGGGGGTACAATTATTATCGACAATCCACTGATAGAGGGCATTGACTAAGTATGACCTACTCGATGACATGCCGGCTGTTTTTGAATCTGTCACCCCATACCCTCAGTCAATGTTCTTCAATAAATGCAGCGTCTAGACTCATATTACTGTCACCCCCCTGTTCCACCATTCGTGATCAACTGGGCAGTGAACGGCTTATAAACTCGGCCTCATCTCACGCTCAACCTCAGTTAAGCTGGTCTGAAAAGATTCCATATCAAATAGCCGTTTCATATACTCGAGTAACGGCTTCACTTGCTTATTATTGGGCAATTTGATCCCAATTGATTCCAAGCGCCAAAGAATAGGGCCTAAACAACAATCAACCAAGGTGAATTCATCGCTCATAAAAAATGGCTTATCACCAAAAATAGGCGCAATACCCACCAAGCCATCAGCAAGATCTTTCATTTGAATAGCCGGTGATTCAAGCTGACCGCCTTCAATCGCATCCAGCAAAGTACACCAGTCACGCTCAATGCGATAAATATATAAGCGGCTTTCACCCCGAGCAACCGGATAAACAGGCAACAAAGGCGGATGAGGAAAACGTTCATCCAAGTATTCCATAATCACCTTAGACTCATACAACACTAAATCACGGTCTAATAAGGTGGGTAAGGAACCATAAGGATTCACTTCAGCAAGATCTGCAGGAGGATTCTTCCCATCAATATCAATAATATCGCAGGTGACCCCTTTTTCAGCCAAGACAATTCTAACCCGATGGCTATAATGGCTTGCAGGGTCAGAAAGAAGGCTCATAGCAGAGCGTTTAGTTACCGATTCTAGCGGATCTGTTTCAGTATTAATGATCGACATCCTTCCAATATTCGCGGTTCAATAAGAACGCAAAAACAAAAAACACAGCAATAAATAATAACACGCTCACGCCCATCCGTTCACGTTTTGCTGCACTGGGTTCAGCCATGTAGGTCATGAAATTCACTAAGTCATACATGGCTGCTTCATACTCTTGTGGGTCCATGCTACCTGTCACGTCACCGGCAACTACTCTACCACAATCTCCCTTTGAAGAATCTTCCAAAGGCTGGCCATTGTCATCGCGCTTGATACCCCCATTAGCCGCAATGGCGATGGGTGGACGACAAACAGTCTCGCCCTGAAGGTCCAACAAGACATGCGGCATACCAACATCTTTAAATACGAGATTGTTAACTCCATAAGGCCGTGAAGGGTCGATATAAAAAGAAGTCAAGTAGGTATAGAGCCACTCTGGGGAGCGGACTCGCGCCACCAATGTCAAGTCGGGAGGGGCACCACCAAATACGTTCTTCCCATACTGTTCGCTCATCGAGATGTTCATCAAAGCACCAAACTTGGTGTCTTGACCTAAAATAAGGTGCTCTTTAGCCAATGACTCAGGGATACCGAGATCGTCAGACAATCGACCCCAACGCATGTATTTAGCCGAATGGCAACCCATGCAATAGTTAACAAACAGTGCAGAACCGCGCTGCATCGATTCTTTATCATGAAGATCAACATCAATCTCGGCACAAGGAATCTGCCCACAGTCAAAAGCCGATTCAGCAGCCACCACTTTAAGTGGAATAATCGCTAAAGCGAGAATTAAAACCAACACCCCAAAGGCTCTAAACGTGCCCATGCCGCCAGTGGTCGTCACCCTATCAGGAATGGGCTTAGTCGTTTCTAAACGGGTCCATATTGGCATTAATAAGAAAAATGCAAAATAAATCACCGAACAGATACGAGCAAGCAAGGTGCGTGATTCAGTCGGCGACCAGACCCCTAACACACCAAGAATTATGAATGACGAGGTGAACAATACTAAGGCAAGTTTAGTCAGGTTGCCACGGTAGCGAATCGACCTAACGGGACTGCGGTCCAGCCAAGGCAATAAAAATGGAATAGCGACTGACGCCGCGAAGAAAATAAAGCCCCAGAACTTATCCGGAATAGCCCTTAAAACTGAGTAGTAAGGGGTAAAGTACCATACCGGCGCAATGTGTTCAGGTGTTTTTAAGCCGTTAGCGATTTCAAAATTTGGCTTTTCTAAAAACAGCCCGCCCATTTCTGGCATGAAAAACAACACGAAACAAAATATAAACAGAAATACAGCGATCGCTTGTAAGTCGTGAACCGTGTAGTACGGATGGAAAGCCACACCATCAAGCGGTATGCCATTTTCATCTTTATGCTTTTTGATATCAACGCCATCGGGATTATTCGAACCCACTTCATGCAGCGCTAAAAGATGCAGTACCACTAATGCCAGCAATACAATAGGCAGAGCCACAACATGCAAAGCAAAGAAACGGTTGAGGGTAATGCCGGAAATTAAATAATCACCTCGAAACCATTCAACTAGGGCTTCACCCACATAAGGTATGGCACCTAATAGCGAGATAATAACTTGAGCACCCCAGTAAGACATTTGCCCCCAAGGCAAAACGTAACCCATAAAGGCTTCGGCCATCAGGACTACAAAAATAAGCATCCCAAAAATCCAGATTAATTCCCGGGGCTTTTGATAGGAGCCGTAAATTAATGCTCGGAACATATGCAAATAAATAACTACAAAAAAGGCAGAGGCTCCGGTGGAATGCATGTAACGCAAAATCCAACCGTAGTCGACGTCGCGCATGATATATTCAACCGAGGCAAATGCCTCTTCTTGGCTCGGCACGTAGTTCATCGTGAGCCAAATACCGGTTAACAACTGATTAACCAGCACCAATAGTGACAGCACGCCAAAAAAGTACCAAAAGTTAAAGTTCTTGGGCGCGTAATAAGCACCCATATGGGTATTCCAAGCACGCATGATTGGCAATCGGGCATCAACCCAATTACGTAAATTTATTAACCAACTACCCATTAAGCTGCATCTCCATCAATACCAGCATATACAATATCTGGATTTTGATGGGATACT
>CALCNB010000055.1 GCA_937897785.1 uncultured Cellvibrionales bacterium
AAGGTGATTTAACTGGAATTTACCCATCATCGAAAAATAATTAAATTTGATTTGAGTTTTCTAAATTTCTAATATTAACTTGAAGCTTTTTTATTCAGGCTACATTTAAAAGTGCTAATGACTGTTAATGTTTTTCGGCACCTACTACCCACATGGCATAAAACTGCGCACCACCACCGTAGGCGTGGCCTAAAGCTTTCTTAGCTCCTTCGACCTGATGGTCTTCGGCACTGCCTCTCACTTGACGTGCCGCTTCCGCAAAACGAATCATACCTGAGGCACCAATAGCATTGGATGACAACACCCCACCTGAGCAGTTCCATGGGATATCACCACCTTCATCTAAAGAAGTGGCGCCGCTCATGGTCAACTCCCAACCTTTGCCCGGTTCAGCAAAGCCAAGATTCTCCAACCACATAGGCTCGTACCAAGAAAATGGCACATAAACCTCTGCACAGTCAAAATCTTTACGTGGATCAGTAATACCGGCCTGTGCATACACGTCTTTGGCACAATCACGACCTGCATGCGGGCTCACTTGCTCACGACCCGCATACATTGTGGGTTCAGAGCGCATAGCGGCACCCTGAATCCAAGCAGGCTTACCTGGCGATTGATCAACCAGATCTTCATGCGCAATGACCATCGCACAAGCACCATCAGAAGAAGGACAAGATTCTAAAAAGCGCAGTGGATCCCAAAGCATCGGCGAGGCTTCAACCATCTCCGCACTAATGTCAGGTAACTGTAAGTGCGCTAGAGGATTCTTCAATGCATGAATCCGATCTTTGACCGCAACTTTAATGCCCGCATCAGATGGCGCATTTGAGCGACGAATATATTCACGAATAATGGGTGCAAAATAACCGCCAGCGCCTGCATTCAAATGTGGCGAAAAGGGTTGCGGGTTAGATAGCGCCCACATTGCATTCGACTCTGACTGCTTTTCAAAAGTAACCGTCAATACACGCTTAAATACACCACTTTGCACATGGGAAGCGGCAACAATGGCAGTCGAACCACCAACAGACCCTGCCGTATGCACGCGAATCATGGGCTTGCCATTACAGCCCAATGCATCGGTCAGATACAATTCAGGCATGACCACACCTTCAAACATATCGGGAGCCTTACCAAGAATAACGGCATCAATATCATCCCAAACTAAGCCCGCATCATTTAGCGCATTCATTGCTGCTTCTCGAACCAAGCCGGCAATCGATACATCACTGCGTTTGGTCTGGTATTTAGTTTGCCCAATTCCAACTACTGCTGCTAATTCAGCCATTACATACCCTCCAAAACCGTAATCATATTTTGTTGCAAGCAAGGGCCGCTAGTCGCATGCGCAACACCGCGCTTGTATTCCCCTGCGATTATTCGTTTAGCCACTTCGCCAACACGCGACAAACCAGAAGCCATAAATAAATGTCCCGCTAAAACCCCTCCTGAGGGGTTAATAGCAACAGAATCATCAAGGCCCAGGGCACGCTTTACAATGATTTCTTGGTGACTAAAGGGCGCATATATTTCTGCGACATCAACAGGCGCATCATGCACGCCTGCTTTTTCTGCAGCAATTTCAACCGACGGTGAACGACTTAAATCACGCAAGGTCACATGATGCGTTTCAATACGGTGGTCAATGCCTTTTATCACCGCATAAGGCTTACCCATCGCTTTCGCTTTTTCAACCGTACAGATAATCATTGCTGCAGCGCCGTCTGAAATCGGACAACAATCATGCTTTCTTAGTGGCGACACCGTCTCTGGCTCAGCCAACAATTGATCAACAGTAAAATCGCCACTCAGTTGTGCATGTGGGTTGTTTTTAGCATTAGCACGAGAATTGACGACTACTTCGGCCAAATCAGCCTCACTGACTTCTCCACTTTCCAGCAAACTACGTGCCTGCATAGCCGCTAAACTGATGGTATCGACGCCTAACGGGGCTAAATAATAGGGATCAAGTTGCAGTGACAAAACATTACTTAACTGACCCGGTGATGACTTGCCAAACCCATAAATTAAGGCACTTTCGGCCTGACCCATTTGAATCTTTAACCACGACTCATAGAGCGCCCAAGCCGCATCCATTTCAACATGAGACTCTTTTATTGGTGGTACTGCACCCAAGGCATCAACGCCTGCAACAAAAGCAAATGCAGCACCCTGCTGATAATCACAACTGCCTGAGCAAGTGAAATCAACGTCTTGTACGCTACTTAAACCCGCCTCTTTTAATGCCGCTTGCACCACAGGCATAATTAATTCAACTTCATTTTGTGCGCCTGCATGACGCACACAATCACTTTGTACAAAGGAAACAATGGCAACATCTTGCATCTTATTTTCCTCCCTTATCTGATTCATTTTCTAACGGTTTCCAATAGCGAATATTATCCATAGCATAACTCCATTCCTCTTCTGGCTTCCAAACCGCTTTAACTCGCATACCTATTTCCACAGCGTCATTATCAACTTCACTCAACAAATGAATGAACGAGACATCGGCACCATCTGCAAGCAAATTAGCAACCACATAAGGTGGCTTGATAGGATTACCTGGAATGGGTATGTGAACAATAGTAAACGACTCAACGGTCGCAACATCCGCACATTCCACTTCTTCGGTCGTTGCGACACCAGTAGCAGGACAAGAGCCTCTAGGGGGAACATAAACAAAGTCACCGCCGGGTGCTTTTTGGCCCACAATCTTACCTTTGCGAATCTGGTGCAAGTAACGAGCTGTGGCATTTCCGGCTGTGTAGTTGTAATCTAAATAGGTAGGCGCATCCATCATGACGACAGGCTCTTCGAAATCATGCTGAGGGACATTACCCGAGCTACTATCACCAGGCTCAAAACAAACGATGTCTTTTATGTTGCCCTGAGCTTGATCAAGCCAGCGGACTCTCACCTTCATACCCGTTGCCATTTGACTCGCGTCACCTTGCGTATCAATCGCATGCAATATCGGTGTATCAGCACCATCAAGCTTGACCATACCCCAAGCAAAAGGATGGCTTAACGGGTGATGCTCGGTAGGCTCAGCAACCCAACACCAATTAACCACTTCGCCCGTATCTGCCACATCGACAAATTCACTAAGCGCCTCAGCAGTTACAGGGTCATATTCCACTGGCGGAACGATTACTCGCCCATCAGAACCTTTGACTCCAACCATCTTACCGTCACGGAGTGAACTTAAAAATCGACCAACAACTGGACCTGTAGATCGTGTATAGGTAAAGCCGAGAGTGAATTTTTGACTTAACGCCTCGACTTGTTGGTCAGTTGCTGACCCGCTTTCTAATGACATAGCTTCACCTCTAAATGTATAAGTTATGAATTCTAACGCGCAACCACACGCTGTGCTTTAATTTAAATATTACTATTTGTTTTGATAAGCAAATAAACTGATGCTTTGCCCAATTAAGAGTAAAATCGAACCAATGAATCAAGCTCGGCGCGGTCGGTCAGCGCATTAGAAGAAGCATGCCCCTCATCGGGATAACCAAAGGAAATGCCGAACATTAATTTATAATCTTCACTAATATCCAAGGTTTTTCTTAACCGATCTGCAATAAAACTCAGCGCTGTCTGTGGACAACTACCCACACCATGCGCCGTCATCGACAGCATTAGGGTCTGTGCATACATCCCGAGATCTGCTGCTTCTCTTATACCGGTATTATCCTCAGTGACGAAGCAAGCCGGTAAAAAAAGAAACACCACATGTGGCGCACCAAAAAAAGTAAAGTTCTTAAAAAACTGTACATCTCTAGCGGACTTATCTTCACGAGCAATCCCTAGCGCGCTATACAATGAATTAGCCGCTGCAATTTGACGCTCACGGTATATGCCATCGTACTTGCCGGCATAAGGGAAATCCATGCTCATTTCACCCTGCATTACCGCTGCGGGAACTTGCTCTCGTAACGTTTCAATCAACTCGCCAGATACTACTGCCGATAACCAGGGCTGCGTATTACAGTTAGATGGCGCACCCAAGGCTGTACTAAAAATTGAACGTAAGGTTTGCTCATCAATCGCTTGCTTTTTAAATGCGCGAACTGAACGTCGTTGTTGGACGATTTGATTAAAGACATCAACTGTACTCATGAAAATCTCTTTTCTTTTTAATCATTAAATATTTATTGAATTCCGCCAGCGTCGCCGGCATCTATCATCACTTGAATAGCCTCAGCAGAAAAATCCAAACTCGTTAGGATATCTTTCGTATGCTGACCAATTGCCACTGGAGCCGGCGCCAACTGACTGGGAGTTTTACTAAAGCGAGGCGCTGGGGCCGAATGAATTACACCATCGCGCTCTATATAGGCTTCACGTTCAACATTATGCGGATGCTTAACTGCCTCAGCTGCTGATAACACTGGCGCGAAACACACGTCACTGCCCTCCATTATTTCGCACCATTCAGCACGCGTTTTTTTGACAAACTGCTCCGCTAACACCACTTTCAATTCAGGCCAACGGGCCTTATCCAGTTGCGCATCGATCGGTAACTGGTCTTCGGTTAAACCCATTTTTTCAACTAACAAGGCATAAAACTGCGGTTCAATCGAACCAATAGATACATAGAGATCATCGGCGCAACGATACACGCCATAAAAATAAGCACCACCATCTAGCATATTCGATTGACGCGCATCACTCCAAAATCCTACTGCACGGCAGCTATGTAAAAATGACATCAACGACGCTGTGCCATCTACAATCGCCGCATCGACTACCTGCCCTTCACCGGACTGCTTTGCCGCGTGCAGAGCAGCCAGTACACCCACAACCAAATAAAGCGAGCCGCCGCCAAAATCACCCAGTAAATTTAGCGGTGGAACAGGGCCTGAGGTATCCGTACCAATGGCATCTAATGCACCCGTCAGGGCAATATAATTGATATCGTGGCCTGCGGCCTGTGATAAAGGGCCTTGCTGCCCCCAACCCGTCATTCGGCCATAAACCAGCTTGGCATTACTACTGGCAAAAACCTCAGGTCCTAAGCCTAATTTCTCCATCACCCCGGGCCGAAAACCCTCTATCACCACATCAGCCGAGTTAATTAACTTTTTAGCCGCATCGATACCAGCAGTTGTTTTTAAGTTCAAAATAATCGATTGACGTCCACGGTTCATTAAATCAGCCGGATTTGCTCCAAAAGCAACGCCTCCTGTGGCACGATCAATACGGATCACCTCTGCACCCATATCGGCAAGCAACATACAAGCAAAGGGCGCAGGACCTATGCCTGCAACCTCAATAATACGAACACCTGATAATGGACCCATAATTGACACCTATGATTTAATTATCAACAATCGACCTAGGTTGCCATGGAGCAACATAATCTGCAATGACGAAAGAATCATAACCGACTAAAATTGGCGCTTTTAATCTATATGCATTGCGAAAACCAGTCCAAATAGAGGGAAAATACAATGGGCAAAAGACAGCAGCGATTCAGCATTAAAGCGCGAATTAAAAGTATTAAAACCGCCATCAATGGCATCATGATAGTCGCTAAAGAAGAGCATAACGCCTGGCTTCATATCATCGCAACATTAGCGATCATCATTATTGCTAGCCGACTAAATATCACAGTAATTGAGGGCAGCTTACTCATATTTGCGATTGGCTTAGTATGGACTTGCGAGGCATTTAATAGCGCAATAGAAGCGCTCGCTGATGAGGTAAGTGGAGCGCATTCCATAGGAATTAAAAAAACTAAGGATATCGCTGCTGGCGCTGTTTTAATCAGCAGTTTGACCGCACTAGCTATCGGCTTGCTAATATTATTACCAAAATTCTAAAACAGCTTATTTTTTCTTACTGACATGCTTCATCATTCGTCGACGCTTACTGACCTGGCGAGCGGTTAATTTATTCTTTTTCCCTGCGTAAGGATTATCGCCGGTGCGATATTCAACCCGTATCGGTGTACCAAAAAGCTTTAAGGTCTTACGAAAGGTTTTTTCTAAATACCGCGTATAGTGCTTTGGTACTGCATCGGTCTGGTTACCATGAATCACAATGATAGGCGGATTCTGACCGCCAGCATGGGCATAACGCAATTTAATTCTACGCCCAGCAACTAGGGGAGGCGCATGATCAAACACCGCTTTTTCTAAAATTTTAGTCAACTCATTGGTAGACAGCTTCTGAGTTGCGGCCTTATAAGCCGTATCAACCGACTGATAAAGCTCTCCAACACCGGTACCATGTAGGGCTGAAATAAAACGGATTTCAGCAAAGTCATTAAACGCCAAACGTCGCTCTAATTCTTCCTTAATCCCTTTTTTATAGTCGCTGTCGAGACCATCCCATTTGTTAATCGCTATGACCAAAGCGCGACCCGCATTCACTATATGGCTCATCATATGCAGGTCTTGATCAACCAAGCCTTCACTGGCATCAACCACCAGCACGGTCACTTGCGCATCAGAAATTGCCTGTAAGGTTTTTAAAATTGAAAACTTTTCTACCGCCTCAGCTACATTTTTTCGGCGACGAACGCCTGCCGTATCGATCAACATGTAAGGGCTAGACTCACCATGCTTATCCACTCGTTCATAATCAATGTAAATACTGTCGCGTGTCGTACCTGGGTGATCAAACACCACGACCCTATCTTCGCCAAGCATTCTATTGACTAACGTCGACTTACCGACATTTGGCCTGCCGACAATCGCTATTCGAGTACTGTTGGACTTAGCTAGATCAATGGAACTTTGCTGTTCAGGAAATCGCTCAGCCAGAGAGTCAACTAATTGCCTAACCCCTCGACCATGCGTCGCGGTGACAGGGAAGACTCGGTCAACCCCCAAGGCATAAAACTCCCCCGCTGTTGTTTCGTCCATGCCATCAATTTTATTCGCCACTAAGGTAAATGGCTTACCGCGCTGCCTGATCTCTTTCGCGATAGCTTCATCCGCAGGCATCAACCCCGCTTTAGCATCAACGAGCAAAACCACTTCATCAGCTTCTTCAATAGCGGCCAGCGATTGCTGCGCCATGGCACCGTCGATACCTTGCTCAAGGCCGCTTAAGCCACCGGTATCGATGACAATAAAACGCAGTTCGTCAACTACTGCCTCACCGTATTTTCGATCACGAGTCAAACCCTCGTAATCAGCAACCAAGGCATCACGACTTCGAGTTAAACGGTTAAATAAAGTTGACTTGCCGACATTTGGACGGCCAACAAGTGCGATTACAGGTAACATAAGGTAAGTTGCCTAAACAGTAGTAATTACGCCATTCTGAAATAGCGCATGATTATTCACTAGAGATTATCTAATTTAAGGGCAGACAATTTTCCTTTATCAGAATAGATATACAGTGTTTGATTGATACTAATCATTGGCGCCCTAACGCCGTCACGCGCAATTCTTTCTCGACCAATGACGCTGCCATCAAGTTGCGACATAACATGCAGATAACCCTGATTATCGGCCACCAATAGAAAACCTGCATACACAATCGGCGCACTTAGCTGGCGATTGATAAACGCTGTTTGCTCCCACTTCAACTCACCATTGCTAGCATTGACTGCAAATACGTGTCCTTTTTGATCAACTGCATAAACATTTTGGAAACCTTCAGCAAGCTCACGGTAAGTAGAAATTTCAAATCGCCACAGTGGACGTCCGCTGGCTTTCAAAAAAGCAAAAAGATAACCATTATAACTAGCTGCATAGACGTTCGAATCTTCAAGCAATGGTGAGGCATCAACGTCAATAATCCTATCTAACTCAGCCTGACCCTTAGCAATAGCGATTAACTTACCCCATATTAAGTTGCCATTCTTAATATCAATAGCGGTTAGCTTACCATTTGAAAACCCTGTATAAACTACACCCTCATCAATGACTGGTGTTGCTGTGCCTCGTAAAGTTAGTACTGAGGGGTCAATTGAATAGACCCAACGCTGATCGCCGCTATCTTTATCAAGACCGATAAGTCGACCATCGTAGGCCTGAACGACTACTGTGTCATTAGCAACCTGAGGGGCGGCAAGCACTTCACTTTCAACATCAATCCGCCACAACTCCTCGCCATTATCCGCATTGATTGCAATAACAATGCCGTCAACATCGGCCACCATCGCCAGACCCTGACCAACACCAACACCCGCTGCTAATTTAGAGAACTTGCTTCGCCAGAGAAGTTTACCATCCAAGTCATAACGTGCGACTAAACCACCTACTTCAGCAATAAAAATGCTTCGCTCATCATACCCAAGAGTTAAGCGATGATAGAGGCCACCTTGACCAGAACCCACCTTGGCGGACCAAATCTTATCTACGACAACTTTCTCATTGAATTCAGTTAATGGCAGCGACTTGCTAGTATCGCCTAAATCATCTTTTTTACCCCCACAGGCAGCCAACAGGCATAAAGCCAATCCACCTAATAGCCAGTCAAATTTACGACTAATAAAATAACGATTTAATGTAGACAAGCGAACTTCCCTCAAGATAATTTATCGCTAATAAGACGCTGTTTATAAAAAACTCTTTGCATAATTTAACTTTAGCTCTAAAGTCTGAGACACTCGAATCTGTAGTGTACTGGCCAAGCTTTGTGCCTGCTCGTAGGCTTCAACCGCTGCGAGAAAGTCTTTATCATGAAGCAGTATATCGCCTTTTAATTCAGCTTTTGTATAGTTCATAATTTCATCGTCACCTGCCACCAACAACGCGAGCGCTGCCGCAGAGTCGCCTTTCGCTACTAACACCTTGGCCAACCTTAATTGTGCTATGGCTTTTAACTGAGAACTGGGTTTATGAGCCAATACCCAATTGAGCTCCTCTTCAGCCGTGACATAATCTTCATCGAGAACAGCTTGTCTGGCTTTAAAAAATGCGGCGAAATGCGCATAGGCCGACTGATCATTTTGCTGCTTAAGCGACTCTGCCTTAAAAACTGCACTAGCTATTTGAATATCATCCGCATTATTCTCTAATGCAGCAACCGACTCCAGCAGATTCTGGTAGGCTACAGAAGCGGCATCAATATTGGCTTGCTGATTATCTTGCCAACTGCGCCAACCGAAAATAGCCGCTAGAGCAATAACAATTGAGGTTAATAGTGAAACGCCATTGTCTTGCCACCACTGCTTAAGTCTATCTATTTGCTCTTCGTCGCTATATGTGTCCAATATTGCTCTCCTAAAAAACCGATTTTAATGATTTGTCTCTAAATGCTTGAAAAGCGAAGTTAGCCCATCGGCCGTGCCGAAGCTAAACTGCTCACCTGTCTGGAGATGTTTGAGGCTCACGGTTTGGTTTGCCACTTCGTCTTCGCCAATGACCAGTGCGTATTTGGCCCCGCTTTTATCAGCTTTTTTAAACTGACTCTTCATGCTGGTTGCCGCCAAATTTTGCATGATGGAAAAATCAGGCAAGGCATTACGTATTTGCTCGGACAATTGAAACGCATACTCTTGGTAGCTTGGCGCTGCCACAATCATATAGGCATCAGGACGATGATGGTCATGCAAGCTCTTAAATTGATTCGCTTCAAGCAACAAATACAAGCGCTCTAAGCCCATAGCAAATCCGATTGCTGGCGTTGGCTTGCCGCCTAACTGCTCGACCAACTTGTCATAACGACCGCCACCACAGACTGTACCCTGCGCACCTAGATCATCACTCACCCACTCAAAAACGGTATCATTATAATAGTCTAAGCCTCTAACCAATCGCTGATTATGCTTAACCTTAATGCCCTGCTTTTGCAAAATGCTGGTTAATTGCTCCAAGCGCTCAACGGAATCCGTTGACAAAAAATCAGCCATTTTTGGCGCATCGTTTAATAAACTCTGCGTATCTTTGTTTTTACTGTCTAATATCCGAAGTGGATTCGACTCTAAACGTCTCACACTTTCGGCATCTAATGAAGCAGTATGCGCAGAGAGATAGCTAACTAACGCTTGCTTAAAATGGATTCTAGCTTCGGCGTCGCCAATATTATTTAATTCTAAAGTAACGTTATCCGCAACGCCTAGGTCATTCCAAAACCGCTGATTCAGCAGAAGCATTTCGGCCTCAACATTAACATCAGCGTAACCGAAAACCTCAGCACCCACTTGATGAAACTGACGATGGCGCCCTTTTTGGGGTTTTTCATAGCGAAACATTGGTCCGCAGTACCAAAGCTTTTGTGGAACATTGAGCAAACCATTTTCTATCACTGCTCGAACACATCCTGCTGTACCCTCTGGGCGAAGTGCTAAAGACTCGTCGTTGCGATCAGGAAAGGTATACATTTCCTTCTCGACAATGTCGGTGACCTCACCAATTGAACGATGAAATAAAGTGCTTGTCTCCACCAATGGCATACGTATTTCACTATAGCCATAGCGACCAAAAACATTGGCTATTGATTGCCCAATAGTAGACCACCGACCTGACTCCTCAGGCGTAATATCCCGCATACCTCGAACAGCTTGTATTGCTTTCATCTTATTTACCACTAGAACAAAACACCCTAAGGCCTATCAATCGTCAAACGTACGCTATTATCATCTCGATAGCTCTGAATAGCAAAAGGCTGCCCATTTAAAAACACTTCGACTTGTCGAGCATCGCCCAATAGCAACTCTAAGGGCATTTTCACAGAAAACGCCAGCTTTGATCCTTTTTTAGCCAGGTCGCGATACACGCGCTGACCCCTAGCATCGGTTAAATCAACCCAACTTGTGCCGTTAAATGCTAGCTCAATAAGCGCAGGGGCTTGATCAGCAATAAGCTTTGGCTCAGCAGCTGGGAAAGGAACTCCATCTTGTCGAGAAATCTCTACAGTGGACTCAAGTGAGCCAAGACCAGCTGCCAACTCACCCACGTGCGTCTCTTCGCTTTGGGCGATAACATCTATCGACCTGACTGCCTTATCGGCAACACGCTGACTGGCAATTAGATTCGCTGGTTCACTGATAAATTCACCCTCCGTGAATACTGGCTCGGCTAAGTACTGTTCACGCGGATCAATAACATCATCGCTTCTTTTAGCGTTTTGACCGACTAAAAAAAGAAACACTGTCAGAATCACCACCAATACGGCAACAAAAGAGCATAATAGCCATTGCAACTGATGCTTTTCTAAATTAAAAATATATCTTCGATTAGTTTCAGTAAGCTCAGCCAGGTCTATGGCCATCGAAGCTTTTTGCTGCTCCTCAAGATCGTAGTCATCAAGTAAAGGGTTGATATCGACCGCTAAAACATCAGCGCAATTTCGCAAATAACCAATAACAAATAAATTTGAAGGAAAGTGAGCATAGTCATGAGATTCTAAAGCTTGTAGATAGCGCGCTGGGATCCTCGTTATCTCAGCCAATTGCGGCAATGAAAGACCGGCTGCTATACGCGCTTGACTTAGCAGCGAAACAGGAGCTTTTTCGGTATTAGAAGCGTTCTCCATCAATAACTCAATTATCAATCATCAACAGGCGTTGGTAGGATTCAGACTCTGGGTAAAGGTTCCTCAATGTCATTGCGTAACTTGCTCTAACATCGGACCATTCTAGTTGCTCAGCTATTTTAATACCCAGCAATAATGACTCGGCATCTATGCGATCAACATTCTCTTTGTAACGCTGAAGGTAGTCCCACGAAGCATTCAAGTCTTGCATCTCGAAGGACAAAAAAGAAAGTTGCCTCAAGGCAGCCCTATTATTGCCATTTAATAATAAAACTTTTTTATAGCTAGACAGTGCATCAATAAATCTTGATAGCGATTGCTGACAAAGTCCTTTTAACAGTAACGCCGACTCGCGATTTTGGTAGAGAGCATCTTCACTGACTAACTGCAACTGCTCTAAAGCTTCATCATAGCGACCGGATTGGTATAAAAAATTTGCATAATTATTCCTTAACCGAGAATCGCCGTCACCCAATACTATAGCTTGCTGGTAATGCGTTTCAGCCATAATCAGCTCACCACTGTACTGAAACATCAAAGCCAAAGCGTCATGAACGTCA
>CALCNB010000056.1 GCA_937897785.1 uncultured Cellvibrionales bacterium
GTCTGCAGCCCCGAACACCCTCTGCATTTGCGCGATAATGTTTCACTCGAAGAATTAAGTCAACTTGATATGATTTTTCCAGGCGAAAACACCCATACTGGCAATCTCATTCGTCAGCTATTTGCGCAAGAGAATCGCTCACTGAAAACTTCAATGACCACCAGCAATTTAGAGACGATTAAAATGATGGTGTCGATTGGCTTAGGATGGAGCATTTTACCCAAAACAATGATTGGTGAACTGGAGCAAATTCACATACCTGACACCTACCTAGAGCGGCAGCTGGGTATTATTGAACTCAAAGGCCGTCAGCAATCCAATGCCGCCAATGCTTTTAAAGCCATGCTATTAAAAACGGCAAGCATTTATTAGCTTTCCCCAGAATTAAGCCAACACCCCTGGCTGCAGTGGTACAAACCGAATCGGCATTAAGGGCTCAACCTCATAGCCCTCTTCGGTTCTGGTTAACACTTGTAAATGCTGATCTTTTTCATCACCCACAGGCAATACCATTTTACCACCTAAGGATAATTGCTCGATCAATATTTCTGGTATCGCTCTCGGTGCCGCCGTAATGATAATCGCATCAAAGGGCGCGCGTGCTCGCCAACCTTGATAGCCATCGCCATGAGCATATTCAATATTTCGAAATTCCAGATCTCTTAATCGCTGCTCGGCAGATTCCTGCAAAGAAAGAATCCGCTCGATGGTACAAACGCGCTTGACTAGCTGGGCTAAAATAGCCGTTTGATAACCGCAACCCGTACCCACTTCAAGCACCGAGTCAATCGGCCCATTAGCCAGTAACAGCTGAGTCATCAATGCCACAACGTAAGGCTGAGAAATCGTTTGATTTTTTCCAATTGGCAAAGCCGCATCTTCATAGGCACGGTGTGCTAACGCCTCTTCAATAAATAGATGTCTTGGTGTATTACGCATGACATCCAATAATTGAATATTGGTAATGCCTTGATCGGCTAAGCGCCCCACCATGCGGTCGCGTGTTCTCTGCGAGGTCATACCTACACCTGCGCGTTCAGAATACTGCATCATCATTATTGCCTATTTACCCAGTGAATTAACATTCTACCAATTCTCTCAACAAAACTGTGGCATAACTTCCGGTCGGAAGCACAAAGCTAAGCTGTAATTTTTCACTTTTAAATTGCCACTTCAACTGCTTCGGCATTGCTCTAAGTGGTCGTCTAGCCTGTTCGACACCTTGGCGACAGAGCCCATCAACTAACGCCTGCTCTGATCGAAAAACCGCTGTCTCAAGTTCCAGCGCAGTAGCCGATAATGGTGATTCGCCAAACCCACACAAGGTACCTGAGATATGAATATCAGCCTCTCTTAGCCTCTGTTCAATAGGGTTTACCAGCTTCATTAACTCATCGGCAGCCGAACTGTTAAACCAATCAGCATCATCTTCATGCAAGCTAAATTGACTGCGACTACCCGCTAACATCAATACATCCCCGGCAAGATAATGCGTCCAATTATCTTGCCGGACCCGCTCACTAAGCAGTAGATTGAATAAATAGGATCGCGCCGCCGACAAACATAAGCCTCGCTGCTCTCTAGGCATTCGCTTATTGGCGTCAAATAACTGTCTTGCTTTAACTAAATTTTGATTGCTAAAGCGTTGCTGCCCAAAATAGTTAGGAAAAATAAATTTATTAGAACTTCAAAAAGGGATATATGGAGATAGCAAATTCTATAGTGGTGTCGGGGATTTCTACTTAATGAATACCTGTAATAGATGGACAGCAAAAGGACTTAAAAGTATTGGAATGGATATATCACCTAAGTTAAAACTAACAGCTGGTAGTGTTATGAATTTCTTAACTAAGGCTAATACAGCACTAACAATTGAGTCGACTCGGACCTGCAAAAACGGTGTATAAATTGGGTACGGCAGGGGGACAGTGCTGAATACCCTC
>CALCNB010000057.1 GCA_937897785.1 uncultured Cellvibrionales bacterium
CGTCGGCGGTAACTTTTGCGGATGCGTGGTAGCAAATAAAAACACGACATGCGGCGGCGGCTCCTCTAATGTTTTAAGAAGCGCATTAAAACTATGATTAGATAGCATATGAACTTCGTCAATCAAATAGATTTTATAACGTGATTGCGTCGGAGCGTATTGAACATTATCGAGTAACTCACGCGTGTCCTCAACCTTGGTTCTTGATGCCGCATCGACCTCGATGAGATCGACACTCCGACCCTCATTAATCTCAAGACAGCTAGCACAGACACCACAGGGCGAAGCAGAGACGCCCTCGTCACAATTAAGGCATCGAGCTAAGATTCTAGCAATGGTTGTTTTACCGACACCGCGAGTACCCGTCAATAAATAAGCATGATGAAGCCTACCCTGACTCAAGGCATTCGAAAGCGCTTTAAGAACGTGAGATTGACCCACTAACGCTTCAAAAGATTGCGGGCGCCATTTTCTCGCCAGCACTTGATAAGACATAGGATTGACCGCAACGTTTACATCTAATTCTCATCATAGCAACAAACAAAACAGCTTTGATGGAACTGACCTAAGAAATCATTAATGATAAAGAATTATACACATTTGAGGAAATAAAACGCAGTAAATTCGCCCCTTTTAAAGGGATAAATTCCATCTTGAGAAGAAATTGGTGGTGAACCCCAACCAGCCACACCTCGGCACACGAATCAGCAATTACCGTTGCTCCCTTCCGGGCCTGGCGGAGTTCACTGCCTATCATTGCGAGGGAACCCGCTGGGGCCACCATAACAGTCAGTAGCATGGACTACAGAGGCGGGATTATGGCGAAAGAGACGTCATCATGCAAGTAATCAATTACTGCAAACTAATCTTTAATAACCGGCCCTGACTATTAACCTGCAGCTGAAAACGACCAAACACGCCCTCGTGAGTGACAAAAGGCTGAATAGCTGTCACCGGAAAAAGGATTGTTTGGCCGTCAGTAGCTACAGCTGAAATTTGGCTGGCAGCACCACGATAGTACTTAAGCAATTCTTGTTTCGAAATAGCCAACTCAACAATATATTGCTCAGCGACCCCATCAGTTTTAGTTAACTTGTTAACCATTAACGATCCTGTAATACGCTAGAATAAACGCTCTTAGCGTAACCCGAACAGAAATCATCAACAAGTTCATTTAATGACGTTTTGTAATTGATCATTAATCAGATCTAAGGGAACTTTCTGCCAACTAATTGTCAAAAAACACATCAAATATTTAACCAGCTAGTAGCCCTATTTGCTATAAAAAAAAAGATTCTTTATATACAATAGACCCATAGTTAGAGGAGCCTTTAAATGACTGACAGATAATAGAGGCTATCTGACCCATTGGTGAAATCGCCTAGCAACGCAGCTCAAACAAACATCGACCAACGATAGAAAATACTATGATTGATACACAAACCAACCGCGCAATCGCACAACTCCGCGATCAATTAACAAAGACCGTCCTCGGTCAGCCCTTATTAGTAGACCGAATTATCATTGCGCTACTAGCAGACGGGCACCTGCTGGTCGAAGGTGCGCCAGGGCTGGCTAAGACGCGAGCGATCCGCAGCCTTGCCGATCACATTGAGGCCAATTTTCAACGTATACAGTTTACCCCTGACTTATTGCCGGGCGATATTACGGGGACGGATATCTTCAGACCGCAAACAGGGGAATTCGAATTTCAAAGAGGTCCTATATTCCATAATTTAGTACTGGCCGATGAAATTAATCGAGCACCAGCAAAAGTGCAGGCTGCGCTGCTTGAAGCCATGGCAGAGCGACAAGTGAGCGTGGGGAAAACTACCTACCCACTCGAACCTCTATTTCTTGTTATGGCCACCCAAAACCCAATAGAACAAGAAGGCACCTACCCCCTACCTGAAGCACAATTGGATCGCTTTCTTTTGCATGTAGTGGTTGACTATCCCGACCAAAACGCTGAACGTGATATTTTAAAACTGGTGAGAAGCGAGCTAATCAACCAAAATCATGGCCAGCCAGAAACTGCCATCGTTAAAATCACACAACACGATATTCTTCAGGCACGCCAACAAGTATTAACCCTATTCATGTCTGAGGCGGTCGAAGAGTATATCGTCCAGTTAGTGATAGCGACTCGCGAACCCGGTCGCTATGATGCCAAGCTAAGCCAGCTTCTCGAGTACGGCGCTAGCCCAAGGGCAACCCTAGCGCTGGACCGATGCGCAAGAGCCAATGCATGGCTTCGAGGTGCTGATTTTGTCAGTCCAGACGATGTGCAAGCGGTTGCCTATGACGTGCTTCGCCATCGCATCATTCTCAGCTTCGAAGCTGAAGCCAATGGCATTAGCGAAGACCAAGTTATCAGCGATCTGATTAGCAAAGTACCCGTTACTTAATTATGGCTAAAGGCGCGATAAGCAACCTCAACACGCTGATCAAGCTTCGCCATCAAGCTGGCGAACTAAGCTTATTGGCGAACAAAAAAGCCCGTAGCCAATTGACTGGCAATATCAGCACCCAATTTCGCGGCAGAGGCATCGATTTCGAAGAGCTAAGACAGTATCAAGCTGGCGATGACATTCGATCAATTGACTGGCGAGTCACCGCCCGCACTGGCAAAGCCCACACTAAATTATACAGCGAAGAGCGCGAAAGACCGGTGATTATTGTCAACGACCAGCGACAAGCAATGGCCTTTGGTAGTCGCCATTGCTTTAAATCAGTTCAGGCAACAGAGATAGCCGCACTATTAAGCTGGTCAGCTTTAGCACAAAATGATCGCATTGGCGGCCTTATCTTTAATGACAGCGACCACACTGAAATAAAACCTAAGCGGCATAAATCCAGTGTTTTATCGGTACTTCGCGCCTCTCACGATTACAATCATCAAGCTGTCGAATTCAAACAAACAGATCAACCAGAAAAAATTAATATCGTCATCAAAGAGCTTAGACAAACAATCAAACCGGGTAGTAATGTATTTATCATCAGTGATTTTATCGGCCTAAATGAGTCTGGTATCAAGCACCTTCACAGCATTAAAAAACATGTTGATATTACTGCAATCAAAATTAATGATCCGCTCGAGACAGCGCTGCCCTATCATGCAGGCAAGCAATACAGCAATGGCGAAAAAGAAGTTTCGTTTGATACCAAAAATCGGTACTTCACTGAACAATTCAAACAACAATTTTTAGATCACAATGCATTTATTAGCCATAATCTACAAAGGTTAGGCATTATTCAAATTAATATACAAACCCATGATTGTGAACTTGATATTCTACGCCAATATTTTAGTCGTCAAGCCAATCATAAAATCACACTGAAGAGCCGATAAATGAATAACACCCCACAACCGGCCAACAACCCTTTAGATCTTCTCCCGCCACCTATATTACCAACGGCAGTAGAGGCTTGGCCGCCCGCCATCGGTTGGTGGATATTAGCACTAAGTATCGTGTTAAGCATAGCTGCAGCCAGCTATGCTTTTTGGACATGGCAGCGCTCTACCGCATTAAAACGAGAAGCGGTCAAAACGCTAGTGCTCTACCATCAAAAATACACAGTAAATCATAATGAACAGCAATATTTACTTAGCGTCAATCAATTGCTTCGACGATTTTGCTTACAGCAATACCCTCATCTCTCCTGTGCCAAGCTAAGCGGCCAGGCTTGGCTAGACTTTCTGAAGCAACGATCTCCATCGGCAATAAAAGAACAGCAAGAACTTAATCATTTGATCAAAATCTATCAGCCCAAACAGCAACAAAGCGCTGACATTAATGCCCTACATACTTATCTCACTGCATGGTTTAAATCGGTCGAGATCAACAAGCCTTTAGCGACAAGCCAGCATCATGATTAACCTTGAAACATACTGGTGGTTCATCTTAATACCGCTCCCATGGTTTATTTTTCATTACTTGCCTGCCAGCAAAAAAAGTCACCAAGCTTTACGCGCACCATTTGTAGGAAGGCTTGAAGCCATTCAAAAACAAACACCACTAACTGAAAAAGCGTTATCGATAAAAGGGTTTATATTGCTGCTGATCTGGCTGCTATTATTAACTGCCGTAAACCGCCCGATTATTCAAGGAGCGCCGATTAAGATTAATTCTATCGCTAGAGACATGATGCTAGCCGTGGATATCTCAGGCAGCATGGATGAGCTCGACATGCAACTGGAGGGAGAGACAGTCAGACGGATTGACAGTGTCAAAAAAGTATTAAATGATTTTATTGATCGCCGCAATGGTGACCGAATCGGTCTGATCTTATTTGCCGATCAAGCCTATGTCCAAGCGCCTCTGACCTTTGACTTATCGACAGTAAAGCAACTACTTAATGAGGCACAGCTGGGGTTTGCTGGCCAAAAAACGGCAATTGGTGACGCACTCGGCTTGGCAATTAAACGACTTATTGAAAGACCTAATCAATCAAGAACTCTAATACTGCTAACCGACGGAGCTAACAACGCTGGCAAGATAAACCCTTTAGAGGCAAGCGCCTTAGCCGCTGAAAATCAAATCAAAATTCATACTATCGCGATAGGCGCAGATTTCACAATACAAAACTCATGGTTTAGTCGACAAACACGTCGAACGTCTAACCTAGATGAGAAGACGCTTAAAATTATTGCTGCTGAAACAGGCGGACTGTTCTTTCGGGCTAAAAATACCGAACAGTTAGAAACTATTTATAACGAGCTTGATCGAATCGAACCGGTTGATCAAGAGGCTCAGTTTTATCGGCCAACGCAGCAATTATTTTATATACCCCTTAGTCTTGCATTGGCTATCGCATTACTGCTTATCATTACAGAGCTATTATTGGTCGCGCTGATTAGCAGGCAAACAACTCGTGAGGCAGACCCGTTATCATGAGCTTATTAACCCTAATTGAGCAATTTACTTTTATCAGAACTGGCTACCTTTGGTTGATGCCAATTATTATTATTTTATTTTTCATCCTAAACCGAGTACTACAAAATAAAACCGACTGGAACAGCATTATTGCTGAAGAGCTTCGACCCTACTTACTCAATAAACGCGGAGCTAAGACTACCACTATCCACAGCTGGCCCCTTCTCGCCGCTTGCATCGCCTGCCTTATCGCCTGTTTTTGCCTAGCAGGGCCCAGCTGGGAAAAAGTGTCCAGTCCGGTTGAAAAGAATAGTCATGCGATGGTAGTCATTGCAGATCTGACCCTATCGATGCACACCAGCGACATCAAGCCCTCTCGGCTAGTACGCATGCGCTATAAGATTTTGGAACTACTGAAAAGAAACAAAGATCGGCAAATTGCTTTAGTGGCCTACTCGGGTGACGCACATATTGTCTCACCGTTAACCGACGACGGCAATAATATCGCCGCATTAGTCCCCTCATTGACACCTGAAATTATGCCAAGCATCGGCAGCAATGCAGACGCAGCCTTTATTTTGGCTGAGCAGTTACTTGAGCAAAGTGCAGCAAAGCAGCGCACACTAGTATGGCTAACCGACGAGGTACTGGCTAGCCAAACAGAATCTATTATTAAACAGGTTCGTCGCCAAGATGCACAATTGTTCATTATTGGTGTAGGCACTGAACAAGGTGGGCCCGTAACTCTGCCATCAGGTAAATTCGTTAAAACTGATAGCGGTCGTATTGTTAAAGCACCAATGAGCCGTGACCGTTTAATGACTATAAGCACAAAAACGCAGGGGCAATATCTAGACTTAAGGGCAGATAATAGTGATATCGATCGCATCTTTAATCAAGAGCTGTCACTGAGCGTCAGAGGATCCTCACCAGATAATGCGGATAAAGACTCCAGCCAAAAAGTAGACCAGCAATACGATCGTGGCGCTTATTTTGCAATCGCCTTACTGCCATTTGTCCTGTTTAGCTTTCGACGTGGTTGGTTACTCAGCTTAGTGCTTAGTGTTAATTTTATGACGGCAGAGTCGGTCTGGGCGGCTCAAAACCCAGAAAAATCATCTATTGAATGGCAAGATCTCTGGCAAACTGACGATCAACAAGGCGCGGCGCTGTTTAATCAACAAGCCTACACCGAAGCGACTAAAACTTTCGATCGGGAAGATTGGAGCGGCTTTGCTGCTTTTAAGGCTAAAAATTATGATAAAGCCATCGAACAGTTTAGTCACGCCATCGAAACTACTGAGCAACAGCCAAACAACTTGGCCAACCTTCATTACAACTTAGGCCACAGTTTTGCTCACAGGCAAGATTTTGAAAGCGCCATTAATGCCTACGACACAGCGTTATCATTAAATCCCGATTTAGAACAGGCAAAAGCAGCCAAGGCGTTACTTGAACAACTTCAGAAACAACAACAGGAGCAAAACCAACAAGGGCAGCAAGGTGATGCAAACGAGCAAGACGGCACTGATACCACTAGCTCTCAATCATCTGATGCGTCTAATGACGCTAATCGGTCGAGCAATTCCGAAAACGCTTCCGATTACAGTGAACAGCAGCAAACAGGAAACACTGACAAAACTGAGGACCGACAAAACGCACTACTTGATCAACAGGCTCAGCGGGCGGCTAAAAAACAGCAGGAAGAACAGCAGGTGCAACAACAAGAACAATCAATAGAACAGCCTGATAATGCTAATCAACCAACAGAAACGCAAACAGAACAGCCTTCACTTAAAAAAAATGAAAGCGTTAGCGACAGTGGTAGTCAGGGCATCGGCACCGAACAAGACCTCGATCCGCAACGGCAAGCAGAGCTTGAGCAATGGCTACAAAAAATACCGGATGACCCAGGCGGCTTGCTCCGCCGTAAATTTGATTACCAACGTCAAGTCAATGAACAGCGGGGGCAATATTTAGAAAACAACGAAGAGGGACAATTATGGTAAGGCACTTAAAGCTGCGCTGTGCCAGTCAAAAAATCGCTCGAACAGCGGTTACTAGCTTTTGGCTGTTTTTATCGACACTAACAACGGCCTATGGTTTTACCGTAACGGTCGATAGGCAGGTCGTGCCAATTAACGAAACCATCCGTCTAGAAATCACCTCCACCAATGGCGATAATCCCGATGCCGTTAACCTTACCCTGCTGGAAGAAAAATTTACTGTTGTTAAAGAAACCTCACAAAATTCAATTTCTATTTTTAACGGTAGAACAGATTCGATTAAAAAAAGAGTCGTTATTATTACTCCTCAAGAGATTGGCAAGACTTCTATCCCGCCACTGACACTCAACAAGCAACAGTCTCAAGCGATCGATATCACCGTGATTAAAGCCGCGCCGGTACCCAGCCAGATGGACAGTCAGCAAGTCATGCTTGAAGCAGAGATTGATCAAATGAGTACAGTGGTTGGTGCACAGACCATCTATACGCTAAGAATTATTTATCAAATTCAATTGAATAATGCCGAAATATCGCCCTTAAGTATTGCTGACGCCGATATCGTCGCTTTAGATAATAAAAATTACACTCGCAGAATTAACGGCAGCAACTTTGATGTGACAGAAAAGCGCTACGCTATCTTTTTTAATCGTCCGGGTATGAAGACGATTGATGGGCAACAACTTACCGCTTTAACCACTTCAAGAAATAACCGGCTATTAGGCTATGACCCCTTATCTCGAGGTAAAGAACTCCGTTTAAAAGCCGATGCTGTTAATATTAACGTGTTAGCCAAGCCCGCTGACGCAGATTCATCGCCTTACTGGCTACCTTCGAGTATGCTGACTATAACATCTTCTTTTGACACGGCATCACTTAACGCTCGCGTCGGCGAACCCATCAGTCGCAGTATTGAAATTACAGCCAAAGGCTTAGCCGCGGAAAAACTACCGTTTACCTTATCATCGCCAACAGATAGCCTAAACAGCTATGCCGAAAAACCTGAATTTGTCAATCAGACCTTTGACCGAGGCATTGCAGGTCGCCGAAAAGATACGGTCGCACTGATTCCAACCGTGGAGGGGAAAATCACTTTGCCTGCCATTGAAGTAAGATGGTGGGACACAAGCAAACATCGCTTTGAAGTAGCCAGTATTGAACCGCAAGTCATCAATGTACTGCCCGCAATCAATAAGGCTCCGAATCGTGATGATGAAGTTATCCCTCCTAGCAGTAATAATCAACTTCAGCTAGATAGAAAACTAACGGACAATCAATTGGTCGAAGACAATCAACAAACCCTCAACCCTTGGATGCTCAGCACCCTAGTACTCGCCTTAAGCTGGCTGTATACCTACCACGCTCGAGCCAATAAGAACACAAGCCAACTGGCCAGAACTGAGTTGACGCTTGACGAAAATATTGAGCGACTTAAGCGCGAATTACTGCTGGCCTGCAAGCAAGATAACCCTTTAAAAGCCAAGCAAGCCTTAACCGCTTACCTGAGCTATCATAAGGAGTGTATGTCTAAGGATAGCTCGATCAAGGCACTTACTTGCGATACGGCACTAAAAAACGCTATGGAAGCATTGGATTACTATCTTTATGCCGACCACAAGCTTGAGACTAATGATAGGGAAAAAACTCCGTGGAATGGTCAAGCATTAAAAAGCGCTGTTGAGAATACTGACGCGCAGAGTAATCAACAACCACCGAATAAGAAAATACTCGCACCGCTCTACCCCGAGTAAAAGCTCACCTGCAAAAGTTTAGAAAAGTGCCTTTAGGTTTTTTCAGACCATGGTGCGACTTTAATTAATAACAACATGCCTGGAATAGCCAGCAATGTACAAAAAATAAAAAATGCCGTCCAACCCACTTGCTCAACAATAATACCCGTTGTTGCATTGGCTAGATTCCTCGGCAGTGCGGCTAGAGCAGTAAATAGTGCAAACTGCGTGGCGGCAAAAGCTGGGTTAGTCGCTCGCGCAATAAAGGCCGTAAATGCCGCAGTGCCTAGCCCAACCCCTAAATATTCCAATGCTACAACTGCGCCTAAGACCCAAGGATTAGCTCCCACTTCCGCTAGTACTGCAAACCCTAAAATACTGATCACTTGAACGATACCAAACAACCATAAACCCTTGTTAATACCCAGCTTAAGCATCATCAAGCCGCCCACTAAACCACCGACAATGACTGCAACCAATGAAGCAACCTTAGCAATCGAACCAATTTGACTAAGACTAAAACCCACATCTAAATAAAACGGGGTTGATAAAGCCGTCGCCATATTGTCGCCTAACTTATACAACACTAAAAACAGCAGCACCATCATCGCAGAACGCAAACCCTGCTGATCAATAAAGTCACGAAAAGGATTAATAACCGCATCTTTCAGTGTTTTTGGAGGCGAAGGCTCAGCAATCGCCTCATCAATACTGAGGGTTAAAATAATGCCCACCATCATGAAAGCCGCCACGATTGAAAATACCCAATGCCAAGCAAGAAAGTCTGCCAAGATTAACGCCAGGGAACCCGGTACTAAACCCGCTAAGCGATAGGCTTGAACATGAATGGCATTACCCATACCCAATTCAATGTCAGGGAGTAATTCTCGACGGTAAGCATCTAACACGATATCTTGACTGGCGCTAAAAAAGGCTACAACGGCGGCCAAATAAGCCACCGTCCAAACCGATAACTGCGGCTGAATAAATCCGAGCGTAATCATCGATAGCATTAACGCTAGCTGGGTCAGTAACATCCAACCTCGGCGCCGACCTAAAAAAGGCAAACTAAAACGATCCATCATGGGCGCCCAGAGAAATTTCCAGGTATAAGGCAAGCCAACCAAAGAGAAAAAACCTATTTCAGCAAGACCTACACCCTCAACTCTTAGCCATGCAGGCACCAATTGAATTAATAAGTAAAGGGGTAGTGCCGAGGTAATCCCAGTAAAGATACAAATCAACATACGACGATTCAGCAACGCTTGCTTAAAGCTTGGCGTTGACACTGAATCCAATGTTGATTGTGAGCTATCGGCAACCATTGCTAACACCTGACGAATGAAGATAAGAGTTACTTTACCATGAATTGTGTGTTTATAGCGCGCGAATTGATACGGGAATAGCACTCTGCCGTGCCTGCCCAGTAATTGGATCGAAGTGCTGCTCGTCTGAAACCAGACGGTTAGTTGATGAACCTTGGAGCATCACATTACTGGTGTCACTGTTGGTGTCTCCAAAGGCATGAGCCATAGAGATGACCCCTACTTTGAGATCATTACTGGCTTTTACTAGACCAATTACACTGCCTGCCGGTGAAGAAATTTCAACCATGGCCTCTGAGCTTAACCCCATATTAGCTAAATCATCGGGGTGCATATAGGCATAATTAGTAGTGCCTTTTTGTCTTAAGGCGTCTAAATTATGTCCGGTCGAATTAAAAAATTGTTTTATCCTGCGCGAAATTAATAAATGACTATAGCCTTCCTCAGCAACGCGTAACCCCAGTTGATTTAATGGCTCTTGCGCAACCTCAGCCAATTGCTGCTTCACATCGTTAGGCAGTACACGAAAGCGGAGATGATTATGCGCGCTTTTGGGTCCCACTACAGCTCTTGCTTCATCAAAAATCTTCCCGCCCTGCTGCTCGGTTTCAGCTTTCACTTTAGCCAGTGAAACGCGAGAACCTTGTGCCACTAATTCTGTAATCTGATATTTTGATGGACATTGATCCATCGGCACCGGCTGACCATGAATAGACAAAGGGATAGAAAGTCGTGCAGCTAATTCCCAATAAAACTCCCACTCTTCAATCGTATCACCCTGCGGTTCAACCATTGCTTCTGTATAATGAGCGTAGGGTTCTTCAAAATACATTTCACCTAATAGAGTTGCGTCTTCTCGCTCTAGCGCCACCTTAGGGCCTAAAATATAATCTGCGCGGCGAGACGTCGCTGACAACCAAGGATCAATGGCAACAAGCAAATCAAGATCCTCGAGCGCGCGGGCAATTTTATCTTGATTAGGAAATGCCACCATCGGGTTACCACCGATGCTAAACAGCGCACGAATTTGTCCCTCACCCGGGGTTAGAATCTCATCAGCCATCACATTGCATGGCATTTCATCGCCAATTTGAGTTAACCCCCTAAACCGCGATTTTACAAAACCTTCGCCCCAGGCCTGTGGCGGGAACACCACCTGCGCCTTAGGTTGGCGACCCACACTCAGCGGAGGCGCGGCGGCTGGCACCTCACCTTCGCGATAATAACGACCACAAACAGCATTAATCGTCATCACCATATGTTCGGTTAGCGAGCCTCTCGGTGACATTTCTGGGCCTGTGCCGGTTGAAGCCGCCCCCCTAGGCCCGCTAGCAAACATTCTTGCCGCTGTAACGATTTGCTCAGACGGTAGATCCGTACGACGACTCACGTAATCGAGGTCAAATGGTTCAAGGCTCGCTCTTAAACCGCTTAGATCATCAATAAACTCCTCACAAAAATCAGCGTCATACAACTGCTCATCGATAATAATCCTGAGCATACCGGCTAGCAAAGTCGTATCTTCACCCGGTCTTAGCTGCAAGTGCAGTGTCGCTCGGTTCGCTACCTCCGTTCTACGTGGGTCGATCACAATGAGTTTTAGACCACTGTTAAGTGCATCTTGTAATCGTCGAGCAGGATTGTAGGGCGGCAAACCACCCGCTGGCGCATACTGAGATAACAGTGCGTTATTACCAATGAACATCGCCACGTCTGCATCTTTAAAAGAATGAATACCACCGGCCCATAATCCAAATCGACATAGCATAAAAGCTTTGGCTGGCTGGTCTAGCGTCATGGGTGAAAAAACGGATGGTGAATCAATAGCTCGATGAAACGACTTTGACAAAGGCAAGGTCGGCAAATTAGACCACGCCCAACTGCCATTATAGCTGGCAATAGAACGGCCACCGTGTCGATTAATCAATTGCTGTGTCTTAACGGCTATTTCGTCCAATGCTTGGCTCATTGGTATGCTTATAAACTTTCCGTCAACGCGTTTTAATGCGCCGCGAATACGATCGGGGTGCTGCTGAATATTAATCAGTTCACGACCGCGCAGACAAGTATATCCGCCGGATAAAGGGTTATTAACATCGCCGCGTAATGCTACCGCCTGTCCATCATCATCAATATCGACATCCATTGCACAGCAACTAAGGCAAAAGCGGCAAAAGGTTTTTTTGGTTGTTATACCCATAGTTATCACAAAATCAATACCGCAAAAGCAGAGCGAATTAACTATTTTTATTTTTTTCGGCAGTCCTAGGCGGTTAACGGGCCACTGTGAAACCGAAATTCACTGTCAGCCCGCAATACTAACTCGGCCTCTTTTTCGCGCCAAAAATCAATCCTAGAGGCAATATCCGACTCGGCATATGACTCAGCTAAGGCGAGATAATCTTGGAAATGTCGCGCCTCAGAGCGCAGCAATGACTGATAAAAATGCGCCAACTGCTTATCTAACCGAGGCACTAGCATAGCAAACCTTTCGCAGGAACGTGCTTCGATAAATGCACCAACGATTAAGGTATCCACCAGTTTATCTGGCTCATTACTGGCGACGAACTTTCTGAGTTCACCCGCGTAGCGCGAGGGACCAATATGCGCATAGTCAATATTCCGTTTACGCATGATAACCAAAACTTGCTCAAAATGGCGCAATTCTTCACGAGCTAAACGTGACAATTTATCAAGCAACTCAGGCCTATCGGTATAGCGATAGAGTAAATTGAGTGCAGTAGAGGCGGCTTTTTTCTCGCAGTTTGCATGATCTACCAACATGATAGCTTCGTTTTTAAGCGCATTCTGAATCCAGGCCTGAGGCGTCTGACAGCCTAAGAAATCAAGTACCGCGCTTATATCAATCGATTTGGCATCACTCAACGGGAGTTTAGCAGTGCTACTCATCGATCACCTCTTGGGCTGAAACTCGGTTAGCTCGCTGACGATTAGCGACCATATAGCGCTCGTAATGAGCTATTGACAAGGCATAAAACTCATCATCGATATCTCTGCGAATTTCAATCAGTGTTTTATGCTCAAACATAGCTAACTTAGCAAAACCGTACTGATTCGGATCTTCAATTTGAGTAGCCCCAGCACGTAATAACTCAAATAACCAACAGTATGGGTCACGGGTCTCGTGATATTTAATTTGCTGAGTTTTTAATTGACTCACCAAAAGATCAAGATCGGTAATCTCTAAACGCCAGCTAACAACCTTTGCGAGCAACTGACTTAATCGATTATCGATGGCGATTTTTTCAGACTGATCAAAACTATTCCAGCGGATAACTTCATAATCGAACCGTTTGCAACCTCGACAAACCGAATCACCGATACCCGTTGAGCAGACACCTATACACGGAGTCCTAACACCGCTAAACGCTTTCATTTTGAGAAGTACGATTGGTCATAGTAAGGATCAAGATACTTTAGCCTAGCTGGCATGTTATGAAATCAAAATAATCGATTAAAAACTATCATTTAAAGAGTCGCTAAGCCTAAATTTAAATCTGCCATGATATCTTCAACCGCCTCTAACCCAACCGCAACGCGGACAAGGTTATCAGTAATGCCTGCCTCAGCTCGTTCCAGATCACTGAGTCGGCTATGCGTGGTACTAGCAGGATGAACGATTGTCGTTTTTGCATCCCCGAGGTTGGCAGTTAATGAGATCATCTGAGTTGCATCAATAAACCGCCAAGCTGCTGATTTATCACCACGAATACGAAACGATAGCACGCCGCCAAACTGGCTTTGCTGAGCGGCGGCTAATTGGTGCTGAGGGTGGCTAGTTAAACCCGTATAAAATACCTGCTCTATACTTGGCTGCTGCTCTAACCATTGCGCAATGGCTAAAGCATTGTCAGAGTGAGCGCGCATGCGTAAATGCAAGGTTTCTAAGCCTTTCAAAAACACCCAAGCATTAAAAGGACTTAAACTCGGCCCCCCGGCACGTACCAAACTGCGCACTGATTCTATATGCTGTTCAGCACCTAATACAGCACCACCCAAGCAGCGGCCCTGACCATCGATATATTTAGTTGCTGAATGAATAATAATATCTGCTCCCAGCGCCAGAGGCTTTTGTAACGCTGGCGAGCAAAAACAATTATCAACCACCAGTAATAGGTCATGTTGGTGAGCAAGATCAGCAAAGGCGGCTATATCGCCCACCTGACTCAGTGGGTTTGAAGGCGTCTCAATAAATAAAAATCGTGTATTGTCTTTAATCGCTGCACGCCAGGCTGCCATATCAGTTAATGTAACATAGCTAATCTCAACCCCAAACTTGGCAAAAAAATTATTTAGCAGGACCACGGTTGAGCCAAACACATCGCTAGAGCAAATGATATGATCGCCTGAGCGAAGCTGTGCTAAACACAGGCTCATAATGGCACCCATACCTGAAGAAGTAGCAACGCAGTCTTCAGCGCCTTCTAAAGCTGCTAAGCGTTGCTCAAAGTTTCTAACGGTTGGATTCGTGTAACGGGTATATACACTGCAATCATTTTCGCCAGCAAAACGAGCAGCCGCATCTTCGCAGTTATCAAAAACATAGCTCGAGGTCAGAAATAAAGCTTCAGAGTGCTCATCGGCGTGAGTTCTTACTTGGCCAGCTCGAACTGCCAGCGTTTCACCTTTAGCGTTACTTAATGATTCAGCAATAGGGTCTTTTGATTTAGTCATAGCCACTCTGTTTGCTAGGTTGCGTCATTGTATAAATCAACAACGGCAGACTCATGCTTGACTGAATGCGAACTCGCTAGCTCTGCCGTTTTAGAGGTATCCTTGCGTCGCTCATGAAGCTCATCCAAATAATTATTATCGATATCACCTGTCACATATTCACCATTAAACACGGAACAATCAAAGCGCTTAATGGCAGGATTACCTTCCTGCGCCGAGGCAACAAGATCGTCTAAATCTTGATAAATTAACCAATCTGCACCAATTAATTCTTGCACTTCTTCAACACTTCGATTGTGAGCTATCAACTCATTAGCCGAGGGCATATCAATACCATAGACGTTAGGGTAGCGAACCGGTGGTGCAGCCGAGGCAATATAAACATTTTTTGCGCCCGCTTCTCTGGCCATCTGAATGATCTCGCAACTGGTCGTACCCCTAACAATAGAATCATCAACCAACAATACATTTTTATCTTTGAACTCCAAAGATATCGCATTTAATTTTTGGCGTACGGATTTCTGTCGAATACTTTGCCCTGGCATAATAAACGTTCGACCAATATAGCGGTTTTTTATTAAACCCTCACGAAACTTTATATCCAATTGGTGGGCTATGATTTGTGCTGACACGCGACTGGTATCAGGAATCGGAATCACTACATCTATATCATGGTCAGGTCTTGTTTTAATAATCTTCTTCGCCAGCGCTTCACCCATTCTCAGTCGACACTTATAAACCGATATATCATCTAGAATAGAATCGGGCCTTGCAAAGTAAACGTGTTCAAATATGCAGGGAGCAATATCCACTTGGCCAGCACTTTGATGCAAGTGCAAACTCCCTGAAGCGCTAATAAAAACTGACTGACCGGGCTGAACATCATCTATCCTTTGAAAGCCAAGCACATCAAGTGCCACACTTTCTGAGGCAATCATATATTCATCACCTCGCTCAGTTTGTCTTTTACCGTAAACCAAAGGCCGGATACCATGAGGGTCCCGAAAACCAACCACTCCGTAATTAGCAATCAATGCAACTACTGCATAACCACCAGAGCATCGACGATGAACCGCTTCGACAGCAGCAAAGATATCATCGTGATTCGGTCTTAATTTACCAATTTTTTGTAATTCGTGGGCGAATACATTAAGAATAACTTCAGAATCAGAATCGGTATTAATATGACGAAGATCGGCTTGGAAAACCTCTCGCATCAAATCTGTAGCATTGGTGAGATTGCCGTTATGCGCTAGCGCGATACCGTAAGGCGTATTAACATAAAATGGCTGAGCCAAAGCAGGACTTGACCCACCCGCAGTAGGATAACGACAGTGACCGATACCAATATTACCCACTAGGCGATCCATATGATGCTGACGAAAAACATCGCGAACCAAGCCATTGCCTTTTCGTTGATTAAAGCGTCCATTGCCAAAGGTCATCATGCCAGCAGCATCTTGGCCTCGATGTTGCAACACGGTAAGCGCATCATAAATCGATTGATTTACGCCTGACTTAGCCACTATACCAACCACTCCACACACGGGCATACCCTCTCTTAATAAACGACTGTGTTAATTTAACAACTTATAAGCTAATGTTTTCTGGTTGCCAATCCGATACCGAACCTAATG
>CALCNB010000058.1 GCA_937897785.1 uncultured Cellvibrionales bacterium
TTTCGCAAAATTATTAGCAGGGCATTTGAAATCTTCAAGTAATAATGAAGTTGATTCTGATCGCTCTTAGCGCATAGGTTGGATTGTGAAAATCACTCAAATATTACGTGTCTGCCAATTTCTCTGCTTGTTATTGGTAACATCTAGCGGATTTGCTCAGTCAGATGAAGCTCCAGCGATTATTAGTGAAACGGGCTCATCAAGTTTAACGACACTGATGGCTCAGCAGGGCGCACTGCCTGGAGTGCCGGCTTTTACAATGACTCCTCGTGCTGATGGCGGAGAAGATTATACCGTCACCATTCAAATTCTGGCGGTGATGACAGCGTTAACTTTGCTGCCTGCTTTTTTATTGATGATGACTTCCTTCGCGCGAATCATCATTGTCTTTGCTATTTTGCGTCAGGCGTTAGGCCTTCAGCAGACGCCTTCTAACCAAATTCTCTTAGGTCTCGCTTTATTCCTCACCATTTTTATCATGCGGCCGGTGTTCGAAACCGTCAACGTCAATGCACTGCAGCCCTATATGCAAGAGCAAATAACAGCAGTTCAAGCCGTTGATAGAGCGATTGTTCCTATTCATCGGTTTATGCGAGCACAAACAAGAGAGTCTGATATTGATATGTTTGTTCGTATATCAGATTCTGAACCAGTGGCCGATATCAGTGATTTACCATTTTTTGTCTTAGCACCGGCTTTTTTAACCAGTGAGTTGAAAACTGCATTCCAAATAGGCTTTTTATTATTTATTCCTTTTTTGGTTATCGATTTGGTGGTTGCTAGCGTCTTGATGGCAATGGGTATGGTGATGTTGTCACCAATTATTATTTCCTTGCCTTTTAAAATAATGTTGTTTGTTTTGGTTGATGGCTGGGCGATGGTTATTGGCAGTTTAGCCGCTAGCTACGGTCTTTAGTCATAACTGATCATTGGCTTTAAGCCTAGTTAGTGAAGGAGATCTGTATTGAGCCCAGAAACGGTGGTAGAAGTTTTCGGTCAAGGCCTGTTTTTGGTGGTCGTGCTAGTGGTTGCCATTATTTTGCCGAGTTTAATTGTAGGTTTGATTATCAGTGTTTTTCAGGCAGCGACCCAAATTAATGAGCAGACCTTAAGTTTTTTGCCAAGGTTGGTTGCGACCTTGGTTTCTATTATGATTTTAGGTCCTTGGATTATTCAAGAGCTACTTGATATCTCGCAATATGTTTTTGAATCGATCGCTTATTTGACGCGCTAATGATCGACGCGGCCTTATTATTTGATCCTGCCGACTTACTTCAGTGGTTAGTGCATTTTCTGTTGCCTTTTTTCAGGATAGCGGCATTTTTAACCGCGGTTCCTGTTTTTGGTAATCAGCTGGTCTCACTGCGTATCCGATTAATTATTGCTTTGTCAGCAGCCATTCTAGTTTTTCCAATTTTACCGGTTTTACCTGTGATAGATCCGCTGTCATTAGCCATGTTATTTTTGATTATCGAGCAGCTATTGATTGGCTTTGGTTTGGGTTTTTTAGTTCAGATTTTCTTTCATGTATTTGTTATGGCAGGCCAAATGATTGCTATGCAGATGGGCTTGGGCTTTGCCTCAATGATTGATCCCACTAACGGCGTATCCGTTGCGGTATTGAGTCAGTTCTATGTGCTGTTGGTGACACTTTTATTTTTAGCATTCAATGGTCATTTAGTGGCATTTGAAGTGCTTATTGAAGGATTCAACTTTCTTCCAGTGGGCGGTGGAATATTATCTCAGTCGGTGCTTTACACGATAGCTGCAGCGGGTAGCTGGATGTTGTCGTCAGCTTTGTTGTTGGCTTTGCCGGCAGTTACTGCTATTTTGATTGTTAACTTTGCTTTTGGAATTATGACCCGCGCGGCACCGCAGTTAAATATTTTTTCTTTGGGCTTTCCCTTCACACTGATGTTTGGTTTGTTTATATTGTGGGTTTCGCTGTCAGGCTTTTTGCCGCAGTACCAGCAACTCAGCGCTTATATATTCCAATTACTGAATCAATTATTTTTATCTTAATGGTCTGGCTCAGACGGTTATATATGTTTTTAATAGGGGTGGCTTAAAGTCATTCCCTTCCTGATAGTAACACTACCGGATGATGGTTGTTGTATGATGACGCTATTAATAATCGTTATCGTGGAGTTAAGACAATGAACCATAAGAAAATTCTTATTACCGGTGTGACGGGGCAAGTCGGCTTTCCATTTGCCTTGCACCACGCTGAAAATAACGAGGTTTGGGCGATTGCTCGCTTTGGCGATGCCGATAAGAGGGCTGCTCTAGAAGCCGCAGGTGTGCATTGTCGCGTGGTTGATCTCTGTGACGGTGAATACGGCGATTTGCCTACCGATTTTGATGCGGTTTTTCACTTTGCCGTTGCACGGATAAAAGAAGACGATTTTGAACTGGAATTAACTGCTAATGCTGAAGCGACAGGCAAGCTAATGAGTTATTGCCGTGATGCAAAAGCATTTTTTCACTGTTCAACTTCGGGCGTTTACCAATCGGTAGGCCATGATTTACTGACTGAGGCTTCGTCTTTAGGGGATAACCATCGCGCCATGATGCCGACTTACAGCATCGGAAAGATTGCGGTCGAGGCAGTGGTTCGATTTTGTGCGCAGGCGTATAACTTACCAACGGTTATCGCGCGACTTAATACCCCCTACGGAGAAAGCGGTTGGCCTTTTTATCATTTAATGATGATGCAGCATAATATTGATATTGCCGTTCACAGTGATGGCCCTTCAGAATATACGTTGATTCATCAAGATGACATCAATCACCTGGCCCCTAAATTTTTAGCACATGCATCTGTTCCCGCCGAGATTTTTAATTTAAGTGGACAAGAGCATGTGAGCATTGAAGAGTGGGTAGCTTATATCGAATCGTTAACGGGGCTAACGGCTAAGTTTAAGGTGACCAGTGATACGCTTGAGAGTGTAAAAACCGACAATACT